>JAOZOT010000194.1 GCA_029933115.1 Anaerolineae bacterium
CTTTACTCTGCCACATCTTGACAAATTTTGCAAATGACTTGCTACCGATGAGCGTCAAGATATAGTGGGCATGGTTCGCCCAAGGCGAAAATGCTTTGACAAATTGCCTTTGCTCTCGCCGGATTTGCCATCCGGCGTAGCACAGCGATATTCTGCGGTGCGTCGGATTACAAATCCGACGCGAGCCTGATAATTTTCACCCTGTTTGTGAACCATGCCGCTGCCAATGTGGGATAATGTGGGATATTGAGGTAAAATGTGGGATACTCGACAAGGTTCTCTCCCCAATCCGCTGCTGTTTCAGCGTGGCAGCTCAACGCGGTCAGCGGCCTGTGCCTGTTCGCTGCCCGTGACGATCTCTAGGCGATCCCCCTGGGCTGAGTACCAGCCTACAGCAAAGCGCACGCCCTGTGTCAGCGCCTCTGGCGACCCCACCAGAGGATGCTCGTCCCGCACTATCTCTCCAACCGTCCACATCGTCGTCGGGTAATGTCCCTGTACCGGCGGAGAGTCACCCTGAGCCACGATGTTCCCCTCAGCGTCCAGCAGGTGGACAAAGACCGTATAATTGGTCTCCATGCGCTCCAGACAGCGCCAGTGGAGGATCAGGTTCAGGCCGCCGTCTTCTCTTTCCAGAACCTCGTATGCCAGCAGAGAGATGGGGCCAAAGTCTGCCTCCACCGGGCGGGGAAGGCGCTCGCGCCAGAAGGGGTCGGTGACTTTTTGGGGAGCGGTCACCAGAGCCTGCCCATAGGGGTTGACTTCATAGACAAAGTCTCCCCCGGCTTCGTAGACGGGCCGCAGGACGAGGGAGCGGGCCAGCCGCCAGCGTCCCTCCGCTTCCCAGTAATCTCGGTCGAAGCCCTGTTCCAGGGAGTGCACAATGAGGTAGCGCACCCCCTGAGCCCCCCACTCCTGTAGGGTGGCAATGGCTTCCCGGTCGGGAAAGCCGGCTAACCGCCGGGCCAATTCTGGCTGCCGGCCGGGGGTGAAGCCGCTGTAGCCGTTGACCAACTGCTTCCAATGGATGGTGCTGGCGTAAAGCCGCCTGGTCTCCGGGTATTCGGGCTGGGGCGCGCTGTAGAAGGGTATCTCCAGGATGGCGTAATCTTCTCCGTCGCCGGCCAGCCAGCGGTAGACTGCCGGCAGTTGAGTGGTGCTGCCCACCTGAGCCAGAGGGATGGGTGCAATGTATCCTTCGGCCAGGAGGCCCAACCCCAACGCCAGAGCCAGACCATATCCCCACCTCGGTCTCACTCCAGAGTGAGCTTGCGATGTGCCTCCCTGCCTCCGGGCCCAGGCGAAGACGATTGCCAGGCTGAAGCCGAGCAAAAGGCTCATGGCGAGGGAGCCGGCCACCATCCAACGAGGGGGCACGCGCATCAAGCTTAGGGCAGGTGTGAGTCTGGCCAGCAGATAATAGGGCATGGGGATGGCCACCCCCCAGCTTTCCAGTCGCAGAAACGGACCAAAGCTCAGCGAGACGGACAGGATCAGGACGACCCAGAAGATGCCCACCACGGCCCGGGCCGCTCGCCTCGGGGCTGTGGCGGATTGGCAATCCACTGCGGGCGGGAGGTCCTTTTTGCCGAGGAGCACCACCAGCGAAAGGACGGTCAGTAGTGGGGCCAAGAGACCAGGGAACAGGGTGTGTTCTTCGACGAAGCCGGGCCTGGTGCGGAAGGGGGCGGTCAACTGCCCGAAAAACAGGTTGGTTGGGTAGGCAGCCAGGTAATCGGTCAGAGTCGCCGAGAACGTCGCTATCGTATCCCAGGGCCGGCTCTTGTGCAACTCCGGGAGGACCCTCAGGTAAGGCAAGGTCAGAGGAACCATAATCAGAGTCACGGCCAGGGCTGCTGCCGCCAGCCCGGCCAGGGCGGACCAGGAGAAGGCCGCCCGCCGGGTGAGCCAGTTGCCCAGCACGTAGAGGGCCACGACGAAGGCGGCGAAGACAGCCAGGTGCCAACTGGTGGCCGCCTGCCACAGGAAGAAGAAGGTGAAAAGGGCCAGAGCCCTCACCCCCACCCCCCTGCGCCCCTCTCTCTCAATGTCGGAGTGGGGAGGAGGGGGTGAGGGGAGGGCCGGTTGCAAAAACACGTCCAAATAGAGCAAAGTAAAAGGCAACCATTGGACGGTCAGCAGCGACAGGTGACCTATGATGCTCAGACGATAGGGGGCGAAGGCGAAGGCCAGGCCGGCCAGGAAGGCGGCCAATCTGTTCCCGGTGTAGCGAAGAGCCAGCAAATAGAGCCCGAAGCCGCTCAACACAAAGCTCGTCAGAAAGGCCACGTTGTAGGCCAGAACCGGTTCCCCCGAAATCAGCAGGAGGGGCAACATGGGCAGGGCCGTGCCCAGCAGGTGCTCCGAGTAGGCCAGAGTGTCTTTCAAGGGAAAGAAGATATTAGCGTCGAAGAGGTGGGCCGCATCGGTCAGCAGGGCGTGTCCATCCCAGGCCAGAATCCAGGTGTTGAGCAAAGGGTCTCCGATGTCGCTGGGCACAGCCGTGGTCAGGTGGCGCCAGAGGGGATGAGTGCTGACCAGAGCCAGAAGGCCATAGAGAGCGCAGATAAAAGCCGGCGAGCGGAGCAGGCGATAACGATCCCTCATGGCGATTCCACCTCCAGTTGGACATCCAGCACGATTTGGTTTCCCGGCAACGGGTTGCCCTCGGCATCAACTGCTTTCAGCCGCTCCAGGCTGTCCAGTTCGTACAGGCCCACGGCGAGGCGATAATCCCCCGCCGGAGCCACATCAGCGATAGGGATGCGATGTCTATCTTCCACTATCTGCCCGGCCGGCCACGATGAAGTAGGGTACATGCCTTCAACTGGAATACCGTCCTGCTGCCCTCGGATGTTCCCCTCACTGTCCAGAAGGTGGGTGAAGACGATATAGCTCTTCTCTACCTCTTCCTTGGCCCGCCAATACAGGGTCAACTCCAGCGTTTCGCCGGGGCGGAGCGGCTTCTCTTCCAACTCGTACCCCACCAACTCGATCTTTTCACCCAACAGGCTGCCATCTCGATGGGGCAGGCGCCGCACATCTATCGGTTGGGCCCTCAGGACGCGAACCGTCTGCAAAGGGATGCTATCACCTTGGGTGGATTTGGAATCTGTCGTCAAAATGGGCAGCCGCCTCCCTGTGACTTTGTCGTAGAGTCCGACTTGGAGGAGGTACTCCACCGGGGGCAAGTCGGCCGGAATGGAAATGGTGTGCTCGTCTCTGGTGTACAGCGTCGGAGCCCAGCGGGAGGTAGGGATTCCGCCGGGGTTGAGGTTGTCGGATCCGACCCAGGTGGTGTAATCTGGGGGCGCATCCAGGTGAGCGAAGGAACTGTATTGCTTTTCCAGGGGTTGCTGAGCCTGCCAGTAGAGGACCAGCCGCAAGTCTTTTCCCTGACGCACGGTGTCGTCGGCCAAGCTGTAGCCCAGGAAAAGCACCTTATCATCGAGATTGATTTGAGCCGCGTGCTGGGCGCCCAGCACTGTGGGCAAGGGCGAATGTTTCCTGAACCAGGAGGTGTGAGGGTCAATGAGGGCTTCCTTGACGGCGAATAGGGCCAGGATGACAGCGCCCAGTGAGAGAGCCTGCCCCCAGGAAAGGTCGTTCCTCGGGTAGATAGGTTGGAGCGGAGGGGGGAGAGGAGACGCTTTCGATTGAGACTGGGCCAGCTTTGAGAGGCGAGCCTCAAGGTACGAGACCAGAGATGAGAGGTAGGCCAGTCGCGATTCGAGCTCGATGATCCGTGATTGCTGGTGAATGATGTGTGAGGTGTACCCCGTGAGACGTGAGAGGAAGATGAATGTGACCAGCAGAGCAGCCAGCGACAGGCCGTTGGCCAGCAGCCGAATCGGGGTGTTTTCGAAACGCAGGAGAAGGGTGTGCTCACCTGGTGGGATGGCCACCTCGATGAGAGCGTGGGGCTGGCCGATCTGGATGGGGACCGGTTCACCGTCCAGGTAGGCCCGCCAGCCGGGGAAGTAGAAGGTGTTGAAGCGGGCGGTGAAAGCCTGGGGGCTGATGAAGCGATAGCTGTCGCTGACTACGCTGTGGCTGAGCATCTCTGCCCGGACTCCGGCGGGCAGGCGGTGGTTATCCAGCTTGTTGATGGGCTGCCCTGCACGGTAGAAGGGCAAGAGAGGCGAATCCTCCGGCTTTTCTGCCACCCAAATCGTCAGGTATTCGCTGCCGCTGGTGGTGCCCCAGGCGTGGCTCTCCAGCTCAAACTGCACGATGTCGGCCGGCGTGGGGTCGGGGTACTCGATGAAGGGCTGGCGCGGGTAAAGGTAGACGAAGACACTCATCGGCACCAGGATCAGCCCCCAGCCCAGGGCGATGAGAGCCGAGGAGAGCCGTCCCCGGTCAGACAGCAGGCGGAGGCTCATCCCGGCCGGGAGAGCGATGAACAGCCCGGCCAAGCCCACCAGGCGCCAGGGGAACTCGGTGAAGGCCAGAAAGGGCACGTGCTCCCAGAGGAGGGTTGAGGCGGGGAGCGTCATAAAGATGCACAGGAGCAGGCTCACAGAAAAAAAGAGCAGGTGCGATTTCTCCTCCCGGCGCAGGCCGAAACATAGGGGGAGACCCAACGCGGCCGCCAGATAGAAAAGGACCTGAGACGTGCCCAGGTTGAAAGGCATGTAAGGGTTGCTGGCTGCTGTGTCCAGTGGCAGGGAGGGGGAGAGCAACTCCCTCAGGTTCAGGAAGTAATGGCGAAAGTCAAAGAACCCTTTGGTCAGCAGGTCCAGTTGGACCCATCTTTTTTCGTACAGGGCCGGCAGCCAGAAAAAAGCTGTCAGCCCCAGGCCCAGGGCCAAGGCGGCCAGTGCAGGGAGTATCTCAGAAACCAGGTTTTTTGGAGAAACCCGGTTTCTGCGAGGGAAAGAGAGCGTCATCCAGACAATGTACAGGCCCAGGAAAGGCGAGGCCAGCATAGCCGTGATGTTGTGACTGAGGATCAGGGCTCCGTAGAGGCCGGCCCCGACGACGATGTACCTGGGCTTTCTGGTGGCGACGATTTTGTAAAAAGCCCAGAAGGTCAGGGGCAGCAGGGCCAGGGCCAGAAATTGCGGATAATCGCCCTGGACGAAAGCCTCTTTGAAACGGTAGGGGGCATAGACATAGGCGGCTGCGGCCAGGAGGGCTGGTTTGCGCCCCGTGATTTCCCGGGCAAAGACGTACATGCCCAGGCCGTAGAGCAGGAAGGCGCCGACCTGGATGGCCTTGAGGGCGCCCTGAAAGCTGAAGCCGAGGACGTGGAGCACTTCGGCCAGGTAGTACAGCAGCGGCGCGTAAAAGTTAAAGATGGGGTAGCCATAGCCCAGAAACAGGTCGGGAGCCCAGCGGGGGTAGTAGACTCCATCCTGCCAGCATTGGTCCAACTCCACGGTGCGGTACAAATGTAGGGCGCCGTCGGCTGTGTTGGGCAGGCCCGGCTGGAGCAGGGGGTAGAAGGCGAACAGGCTCAGAAGGCAGGCCAGCCCCAGGCCGGGATCTATTTTTTTGGCCAGTGTCCTGATGCGCTCAAGCATTGCCTAGCCTCGTTTTCGGTAAAGCGGCCTGTGCAACCGGTCAGGTCTAGGGCACGCTCTTTAGGATGCCTCAGCCAGGATACGGACCACGGCCTCAACTTCTTCTTCGGTGTTGAAGTAGTGCACCGAGGCCCTCACGACTTCGCTCACGCCCCAATCTTGCATGTCCAGCAGTGCGCTCCGGGCGGTTGAGGTGTGGACGTTGACCTTGTGCTCCTTCAGGAGTTCCTTCACCCTGAGGGGTGGAATGTCCTCCAGAGTGAAGGCCACGATGCCGGAGAGGGTCTGGCCCCGGTCGTGTACCCTTGCCCCCGGCAGTTCCCTCAACCGCTGGCGCAGGTAGCGGGCCAGGTCCTGCACTCGCTGCCAGATGGCCTCCAGGCCCACGCGCTGGGCGTAGGCGGCGGCCTCCCCCAAGGCCAGGGTTGCGGCGGGGTTGGACTCCCACGTCTCAAAGGCCCGTGCGTCGGGAGGCCAGCGGAAGCGATGAGGTTCTTCCCACACGGCTGCCCGCACGTCGGGGAAAGGCGGGTTCAGGTGTGCTCTGATCTCGCTTCTGACGTAGAGCATCCCCAGGCCTCGGGGGCCGCGCAGCCACTTGCGGCTGGTGGAACACATCAGGTCGCAGCCGATTTCCTCCACGTTGAGGGGGTAAACGCCCAAGGACTGGGTGGCGTTCAGGAAGTAGATGAGGCCATGCTCTCTGGCGATGCGCCCCACGGCCTCGGCCGGCTGCACTGTGCCGGTGTGGGTGGGGATGTGGGTGAGGACGATGAGCCGGACACGGCTGTCAATAGCTTGCTCCAGGCGCTCCAGGTCTATGGCGCCCTGGCCGTCTTCGGGGACGACCTCGATTTCTATCCCGGCCTGGCGGCGTTGGAGCAGGTTCATGAAGACGGTGGCGTATTCCAGGCGCGAGGTCAGGATTTTGTGGCCTGGCTTCAGGGGCAGGGCGCTGAGGCCGAATTGAAAGGCCCGCGAGGCGCTGCCCACCAGGGCCAGTTCCGAGGGCTGGGCGCCGACGAGAGCGGCCAGCCGGCGGTAGGCGTCCTCGATCTCTGGCCGGTGCTCGGCCTCTGCCTCGTAGCCACCGATTTCCTTCTCGCGCTGGAGGTAGGTGACCAGCCGCTCGTAGACTGGCTGCGGCATGGGCGAAGCGCCAGCGTTGTTAAAGTGGATGACGTTTCGACAGAGAGGGGTTTCTTCGCGCAGTTTGGTGATGTCCATTGTTTCCTCTGGAA
>JAOZOT010000195.1 GCA_029933115.1 Anaerolineae bacterium
GGATCTCGTCGGGCCCGATCCGCTCGCTGACCTCCCGCGGGAGCTTGAAATACCCGCCGGAGAGGAAGTGCCCGGGTTCGGCGTGCAAGACGTGGGTCCCGACGAAGTCGCGCCGGGGCACGCAGTCGCCGTCGGAGAACAACAGCAGATCGTGCGCCGCCGCCACGATCGCCTTGTTGAGGATCTCCGACTTCCGGAACCCGCGGTCCTCGTGCCAGACATGGCGGATATCGAGACCCGTCCGCTCCCGCACGGACTCGATGCGCGCGCGGGTCTCGCCGGTCGAGCCGTCGTCGGCGATCACGATCTCGACATCCCGGTAGTCCTGGCAGGAGTAGCCCCACAGGGTCTTCTCCAGCCAGTCGGGCTGATTGTAGGTGCTGAGGATGACCGAGACCTTCACGGGCCAATCCTACTACCGCGGGAGCCGGGCGGCGCGCCGCGATCCTCCCACTCACCCGGCCCGCAAGGCCCGCGGCCGGCCCCAGAATTTCGGAGGATTTCCGGGTAGGGCATACCCGCTGTGTCACCTCAGGCGGTGGATGGCCAATCCGCCGCGAGCAGGAGTGGCTCCGCTCTGCCGCGAGCGGTGCGGAAAACAGGCTAAAGGCAACTCTCGCCGTTGCCCCTGCCCTTGCAGGAGAGTGTTTCGATGCCACACGATTCCTATGATGTCATTATTGTCGGAGCCGGGCCGGCGGGCATTTTCGCCGCCCTGGAATTGAGCCAGGAGGGTAGGCTCAGCATCGCCATCCTGGACAAAGGCCCCGACATTGATAAGCGCCGTTGTCCGGCCCGCGAACCTGGGGGGCGCTGTGCCCACTGCCGGCCGTGCCGCCTCCTGGCCGGCTGGGGTGGGGCCGGTGCTTTCAGTGATGGCAAACTGACCCTTTCTCCGGAAGTGGGTGGTCACCTGGTAGACATCATAGGCTACGATAAGACGGACGAACTGATCAGGCAGGTTGACCAGACTTTTGTGGGGTTCGGGGTGGGTGGGCCCATCCATGGCACAGACAAAGATGAGATTGAGCGTTTGCAGAAACGGGCCTCTCTGGCCGGATTACGGCTCATCTCTGCGCCGATCCGTCACCTGGGTACCGAGCATAGCGGTGAAGTGTTGCGGGCCATGCGCGACGAGTTGATCCGACGGGGGGTGAGTATCTCTACCAAGACAGAAGTGGCCCGCATATTGGTGGAGGGCTCACAAGCCGTAGGCGTGGAAACAACCGAGGGGGACGTCATCAAAGGCCGATACGTGATAGTGGCTCCTGGCCGCGAGGGGGCGACCTGGCTTTCGGAAGTGGCTCGCACCTTGCATCTGTCCCTTTGTCGCAACCCTGTGGACGTGGGGGTGCGGGTGGAGCTACCGGCCGAGGTGCTGGCTCCGCTGACAGACCTGGTCTACGAGCCCAAGCTGATCTACTACTCACGGGCCTTCGATGACAAAGTTCGCACCTTTTGTGTCTGCCCGTATGGTGAAGTAGTGACCGAGTACGTTGACAACGTGATGACCGTCAATGGCCACAGCTACGCAGAGCGGCGGACGACTAACACCAACTTTGCCCTCCTGGTCAGCAAGTCTTTCACCGAGCCTTTTAAGGAGCCCATCGCTTATGGCAAATACATCGCCCGCCTGGCCAACCTTTTGAGTGGCAGCGTCATCGTCCAGCGCCTGGGAGATTTGGATCAAG
Organism: Anaerolineae bacterium; assembly: GCA_029933115.1. Classification (GTDB taxonomy): domain Bacteria; phylum Chloroflexota; class Anaerolineae; order E26-bin7; family E26-bin7; genus E26-bin7. The sequence goes on from JAOZOT010000195.1 coordinate 1,692, forward strand.
GTCGGCGTTCGACGGTGGAGCGGCTGGCGCGCAGCGTGGTCACCCCGACTCTGAAAGAGGCTACTCCTGGCGACCTGGGGTTGGTGCTACCCTATCGTTACATCGTCAGCCTTCTGGAAATGCTCAGAGCCCTGGACCAATTGGCTCCCGGCGTCTATTCTCGCCACACTCTCCTCTACGGCGTGGAGGTCAAGTTCTACTCCTCTCGCCTGCAACTGAGCAACTGCCTGGAGACCGAGGTGCGCAACCTTTTCGCCGCCGGCGACGGTGCCGGGGTGACTCGTGGGCTGGTGCAGGCCTCGGCCTCGGGCCTGGTAGCCGCGCGAGCGATCCTGTCACGGCTATAGGCCGGGGGGCTTGGGGGGTGCCCCTCCAACTCTTCCCTCCTCTAGATAATTGTGGGACTTGCTGTGAAGCGCTACTACCTGTGGACCATTGGCTGCCAAATGAACGACGCTGACTCGTGGCGGGTGGCCGAGAGACTCCAGAGCCTTGGCTATGCGGCGACCCGTCGGCCAGAGGAGGCTGATGTCATCGTCCTCAACACCTGCGTGGTGCGCCAGAGCGCCGAGGACAAGGTCTATGGCCGCCTGAGCTCCCTCAAACCCATTAAACAGAGGCGCCCTGAAACTGTTCTCGCCCTGATGGGCTGTGCGGTCGGAGAGGATACGTCTTCCCTTCAGCAACGCTTTCCCTACGTTGACCTCTTCGTCAGGCCATCCGATATCGAATCCCTCATTGACTTTATCGCCGGCCGCTATGGCTCTGCTGATTACCAACAGCCAGCCTTCAGTGCTGTGCATCCTGTATCCTGCTGCGTCCCGGTGATGCACGGTTGCGATCACTTGTGTACCTACTGCATTGTCCGCTTGCGGAGGGGCAGTCAGCGCAGCAGGCGTCCGGCCGAAGTTGTGGACGAGGTCCGCTGCCTGGTGGAGCGAGGGGCGCGCGAGGTGGTCTTGCTGGGCCAGAACGTGGACGCCTACGGCCATGACCTACCTGACCGGCCCACCCTGGCCGGTCTGCTGAAAGCAGTCCACGGGATTGACGGACTGTGGCGCATCCGTTTCTTGACCTCCCATCCGGCCGACATGACGGACGAACTCATCGAGGCCGTGGCCCGTCTCCCAAAAGTCTGTGAGCACATTGAGATACCTGTCCAATCGGGAGACGACGAGATTTTGAGACGCATGTTGCGCCGATACACCGTAGCCCGCTACAAAGAGTTGGTGGCCAAAATCCGCCGACGGATCCCCAACGTAGCTCTGGCTACTGACGTCATTGTGGGCTTCCCCGGCGAGACGGAGGAGCAGTTCATGAACACCTACGATTTGCTCCGCGAGATCAGATTCGACGTGGTGCACGTGGCTGCCTATTCGCCCCGACCGGGCACGGCCGCCGGCCGCTTGCCCGACGATGTGCCTCCCCAGGAGAAAGAGCGGCGGCGTAGGGCCGTGGAGGAATTACAAAGACAGATTGCCGCAGAGATCAACGCCCAATTTTTGGGACAAACAGTTGAGGTGCTGATTGAGGATAGGCACAAGGGGAAATGGCGTGGACGCACCCGGACCAACAAGCTGGTTTTCTTCAAGGACGAGCGGGATTGGCGGGGGAAACTGGCTCAGGTTCAGATCACATGGACGGGGCCGTGGTCCATGCAGGGAAACCCGGCGCAGACATCGTCATCTCCAGGCCACAGCCGGTAAACTGTTCTGAGGTCAGCTTGCCCGTAAACGTGGGCGAGGGATCGATAATGGGACATGCTCTCGTAGAGAAGGGGAAAATGTAGAAAAGCGTGGGAGGAGGCAAAGGTGGAGTTACAAGATTACCTGAATATATTGCGCAAAAGGGGTTGGATTATCATTCTGACGGCCTGCATCACCGCGGCCAGTGCCCTGGGCTTCAGCCTGGTGCAAACCCCCAAGTACAAAGCCACAGCCAAGCTGAGCGTCAACCCCGCCCGGGCCGACTGGGGTCTGGCCAATGCAGCCAAAACCTTGCTGCGCAACTATACCATCAATATGACCACCCACAAGACGGCTCAGAAAGTTATTGACCGTGCCCAGTTGGATATGTCCACCGACGATTTGCTCAGCAAGGTCACCGTCAGTTCCGATGAATCCAATTTCACCCTGCAGGTGGATGTCAAAGATTATGATCCGGTGGTAGCTATCCAGATTGCCCAGACTATGGCCGAGGTATTCATCGAGGACCAGACCGAGTGGAACCAGAAGCAGGACAAGCGTGACCGAATCGAAGTCTCTTTGCTGGATGACGTGCGCGATGCTCCCAAGTTCTCACCCAAGACCAAGATCAACACCCTGGCGGGAGGCATCTTTGGCGTGCTGCTGGGTAGTGTGATCGTCCTTTTTTTGGAATGGCTGGAATCGGATATCTTGCGCACGCCGGGGGACGTAGAGCGATTCATCGGTTTGACGGTCCTGGGCGTCATTCCCGTTCCGGCAGGCTCCGCCGGCGCGCCTGGCAGGAAGAGGAGCAGGTTGCGCCTGGGACGGCTGACCAATACGCTGATAGTTTTCGCCGTGGGCTTCCTGGCCGGAGGTGTAACCGTCGGCTTGGCGCTTACCCTGCTGCAAACTTGACCTATCCGAAAAGTCTTCTGAGCGGGTGAGGGCACTGCCTTCGTTTGCCCAGAGGCACTTCACAGACGATTTTTCGGATAGGCTTTGGCTCGTAACTCGTAACACAAGTTAGAGGAGAAAAATGACAGATAAATTGGATCATCTTGTTACCGTTGCTGACCCTCGTTCACCTGTCAGTGAGGCCTATCGTACCCTGCGTACCAATCTGGACTTCTCCAGCCTGGACAAGCCGCTCAAGACCTTGCTGGTCACTTCTGCCGGCCCTGAAGAGGGCAAGTCAACAGTTTTGGCTAACCTGGCTGTCACCACCGCTCAGGCTGGCCGGAAGGTCATCCTGGTGGATTGTGACCTTCGCCGCCCGACGTTGCACAGCATCTTCAGCCTGAAGAATGATGTGGGTCTGACAACTATGGTCGTTGACGATGCGGCTATGGAATCGCCTCCGCTCCAGGATACAGGAGTCGAGGGCTTGCAACTCGTGTCCAGCGGGCCGCTGCCACCCAATCCATCGGAACTCCTCGGCTCCCGGCGCATGGAGGAAATTATCGCTGTCCTTTTGGAGCGGGCCGATGTCGTCCTTTTCGATGCGCCGCCCGTCGTGGCTGTGACCGATGCTGCTGTCCTGGCTACTAAAGTGGACGGCGTGCTTCTGGTCATCAACGCTGGCGGCACCAAGCGCGACTACGCCAGGGCGGCCAAAGCCCGGCTGGAAAAGGTCAACGCCAACCTGTTGGGGGCCGTGCTGAACAACGTAAAATTCGACATCAGCCTGCATCGCTACTACGCGGCCCAGGTGTAGGTCCAGGCTGCCGGTACAGACCCTAACCAGGGTGGAAATAGCTTTCGGGAAGGCCAACAGCAGGAGTTCCCAACTGATGGCAGAAGCCTCCTCCGTCGTGAGAATGTGCGGCGGAGGGGGCTTCTGTTTAAAGATTTGACAACTCGATTGATGGATGGTATCATGAAGCTGAGAATCCAGTGAAAGAACCCGGAGCCGTTGGAAGTTCCTTGGAACTGCATCTAACTGATATAGCCCACGGAGGCGCAGCCCTGGGACGGCACGAGGGGAAGGTGGTCTTTGTACCTTATGCCATCCCCGGCGAGGAAGTGCTGGTTGAAATCGTCGAGGACAAAGGACGCTACGCTCAGGGGCGGTTGGTGGAGGTGCTCTCTCATTCGCCGCAGCGTGTACAACCTCTCTGCCCTCACTTCGGAAGTCACGCCTGCGGCGGTTGTCACTGGCAGCACATTGCCTACCAGACCCAACTGGAGCTCAAACAGCGCATCGTTCAGGATCAATTGAAGCGCATTGGCCACTTTGAGAGCGTGCCGGTTAAACCGGTGCTAGGCAGCCCTGAGCCCTGGCGCTACCGTAACCACGTTCAGTTCACCCTGGACGAGTATGGACGGTTGGGTTTCATGGGGGCCGAGAGCCGGCAGGTGGTGCCCATCGAAGAATGTTACATCATGCACCCTCTGCTCGACGAGATCTTTGCCGCCTTGGACCTGGAGCTGCCAGAGCTCAAGCGCCTTTCGCTGCGCTGCGGGGTTAACACCGGCCAGAAAACGGTCGTCTTTGAGACCTACGAGGATGAGCCTTTCGAGCTGGAAGTGGATTTGCCTGTCTTCTGTGTCTTTCTCCTGAGTGACGGTCGCACGGCCACGCTCATTGGCCAGGAGTACATCATTGAGATTCTGGCCGGACGAGAGTACCGCATCTCGGCGCCCAGTTTCTTCCAGGTCAACACGCCCCAGGCAGAAGAATTGGTACGCCTGGTGAAGAGCTATCTGGCTCCCACAGGCAACGAGGTGTTGCTGGATGCTTACTGCGGAGTGGGTGTCTTTGGGCTGAGCTTGGCTGATGAAGTGGGGCAGGTCATTGGCGTGGAGGGGAGCCCCAGTGCTGTGTCTGATGCTCGCTTCAACGCCGGCCCGGCCGGTAACGTTGAATTTATCGAGGGAAAGGTGGAGGAAGTCCTGCCCTCTCTGAAAGCCTCCATTGACCTGGCTGTTCTCGACCCGCCGCGTCAAGGGTGTGCTTCAGAAGCGTTGGCAGCCCTGGACAGGCTGGCTCCGACCAAAATTGTCTACGTTTCTTGCGACCCGGCTATCCTGGCCCGCGATACCCGCCGACTTGTCCAGGCCGGCTATCAATTGGTCGAAGTACAGCCCGTAGACATGTTCCCCCAGACCTATCACATCGAGAGTGTGGCCCTTTTGAGGCGCTAAGGGCTTGTCCAATTGCTGGACGAGGCAGTGAGCCACGAAGGCCCGAAAGCAGAGAGAAGGTAACAGTGTAATTTTGTGAGGGCATTCGGCCTGGCCCCCGAGCTAAAGCTCAGGCCTGAGCAGCTCTAGCCCGCTGAAGCGGGCTATTGACCTGCGTAGATGGCCGTTTACAGTGTGTCTGAAAAATGCTCGTAGTGGCGACTTGAGTCGCCAACGACCGGTGCTCTGC
>JAOZOT010000711.1 GCA_029933115.1 Anaerolineae bacterium
GCAGATGGCCGTTTAGGGCGCTTTCAGCGCCCTTCCCCTGCTCAGCCTGGCGATTATGAACCTTAAGAAATTATCTGGGTAACGAACTCTTTCGGCAGAAGCCCGACGCTAAAGCCGTCGGGCTGAAAGGGCAAAGCCCTACGGGCTTTTTTAAGGTCCGAGCAAGGCAAATCTTAGCCCCGCAGGGGCTTTGCTCTCTCAGCGCGGGGACTTCAGCCCCGCGCCTGGGTTAGGCCGGATTGCCGAACTATCTTCTTAACTTCATTATCGCCAGGCGGGAGGCGGTGACTGCCCTCGTAGACAGTTGCTCACCGGTCGTTAGCGACTCAAGTCGCCACCACGAGCATTTTTCAGACACGCTGCGAGACTCAATAGAGCGCAATTGAGGTTTGTAGTGCGCACTTCAGTGCGTCTTTGAGGCGCTGAAGCGCCCACTACGAGCAAGAGTTGCGGTCTACTGAGTCTCCTCGAAGGGCCGACTTGCGACATGGTAGGAGTAGCAGCCTCGGCTCTTTTGTCCAGAGCTGGCACCAGCTTCCTGGCCGGCTCTTTGATCCGTACAGTAGTATGCTTGACCAAAATGGCCTGGCTACCGAAAGGCTCAAATCCCCAGTCTTGGAGGCGATCCCTCAGCCCACCTTCGTACTCACGCACACTGCAATAGATGGGGCATGGTGGATAACGAGAGAGGAAAGCCAGCCCATGTCGTATGACTTCATCGGCCCGCTCATAAGCCTGAGGGTGGAGGAGTATTCGCATCCAATGGCCGATACGACCACCGTGGAAAAGCAGGTAGCTCACAATCTCTCCGTCGTCCTCCAACACGTATCCCTCGCTTTTGGAACGGAGGGGCCAATCAATGGAGGACCGCTCCCACCCTCGCTCACCCAGGCTCTCGGCTTGCTGCACCAGACGAGGGGCGACGCTGGCGTATAGCCGCTGCAAGGCCCAGGCGTCTACCGCCTGCTGGGGGCGCATAACCACTTTGTCCAACTGCCGATGGGACCTGGAGAGCCTGTCCAAGCGGAAGATGTCTTCACGAGTGTAGGGACTGAAACCCACCTGCTGGAAGATCTCAATCTCCTCTCCCTCCTCGGCCAGGTGAGCGAAAAGGCGTTGGATTCCTCGTTCTCCAGCCCTGGCGCAGAGATGGGTCAACAAACGATGCCATATCGTTGGAGCTTCATCGGTGGTCGAGAAAGAAGGGGCCAGATAGATCACGTCGGCCTCTGGCCGGCCTCTCCTCTGCCGCATTTGAGCCAGCCCCTGTACCCGGCGGCGCCCTGATGGTTCAACAGTCCTTCGCTCCTGCCCAGGAGAGCGCTCATCACGAGGGCCTATCGAAGGACTGTCTTGCTCCCCAGCCTCAAGAATAAAAGTCGAGGTCCCTGTCTCCTGCATCAACAAGTAGGAAGACAAAGCGGCCAACAAGGGCGAATAAGGCCGCGTCAGGGCTATCTCTGGATCCAGGCACATCCCTTTCTTCTGCAAGTTGCTAACCAGAAGAAGATCTCGCACACCAAATGACCTGATCATAAACTACCCCACCCCTGCCGTGCAACCTGACCGAAGCTCACAGAGGCGGCCCACAGCCGTCTCCAGTATATTGTACTATCATTTAGCCCGCTTTGCAAATAATGGAGTTGGAGGCCCTTTCATAATTCACCCGCAGAGGGGACGGCTACCCTCCCGCAGGCTTGAAATTCACTTTGG
>JAOZOT010000196.1 GCA_029933115.1 Anaerolineae bacterium
CCTGCGCCCTCGGAGTGGGGCAGCCTGCCCAACCACGATTGAGCGCAGAGCTACCAGTCTCCCTGCAGCTTGGGGAAAGGTCAACAACTCGGTGGTTGCTAGCGGATTATACTACAAGTTACTCTCATTAGCAAATCTGAGTTCCTCCCTTTCCTCCTCCAGTTGGCGCAGGAAAGCTTTGTCGGCTTCTGACAGTTTGGCTTTGCTCAGCAAATCCGGGCGACGTTCCCATGTACGGCGTAGGGCTTGCTGACGTCGCCAACGGATCACCGCTGCGTGGTCTCCAGAGAGGAGCACTTCGGGCACTTTGTGCCCCCGAAAGACGGGCGGGCGCGTATAATGCGGATATTCCAGGAGCCCTTCAGCGTGAGAGTCTTCGAAGGGGGCTCCGGGATCACCCAGTACACCGGGCACAAGGCGCGTCACCGCTTCGACGATGACCAGAGCCGGCGCTTCTCCCCCCGTCAGTACATAGTCGCCAATAGATATTTCATCGGTGGCCAGGTATTGCCGCACTCGCTCATCTACTCCTTCATAGTGGCCGCAGATAAGGATGAGGCGGGGGTGCCTGGAGAGTTCTCTGGCTATCTTCTGGGTGAAGAGGCGGCCCTGAGGGCTGAGCAGGATGACAGGGGGCGAAGGGCGATTCGTCCCTAGTTCCTTATCTTCTAATATCGCCTCGACTGCGGCGAAGATGGGTTCTGGCTTCATAATCATACCCCCGCCACCGCCGTAGGGGGTGTCATCGGTAGTGCGGTGCTTGTCGGTAGCATAGTCACGGATGTTGTGCAGGGCAATCGAAATCAGGCCCGCTTCGCGAGCGCGTTTGATGATGCTTTGGCTAAGAGGGCTCTCAAAAAATGCCGGAAACAGGGTCAGGATGTCAAAGTGCACAGCCTATACCTCCTCGCTAGCACTCTCGTCACTCTGTTACTTTTATCGGGGTCTCTAAAAGTATGCGATCCTCAGGCAATCGCCGGCCTTGGCTGGCGAAGACAGCCAAGCGTTCACCCGTCGTTGCATTGTACATCCCAATCTCGATCTTGTACTCGCCTGCCGGAGCATCTGTCTGGACGGGAATCTCATATTCGTCAACGACCACTTCGCCTTCCCGCCAATCTGTTGTCGGATAATTACCGTTGACGGGGACGCTATCCTTCTGCCCCCAAATACGGCTATCGCCGTCCAGCAGGTGGGTGAAGACGGTGTAGGATTGGTCCATTTCGGCCAGGGCCCGCCAATAGAGGGTCAGACGCAAGGTGTCACCTGGTTTCAGGCCGGTCCGCTCCAGGTCGTAGCCCAAAAACTTGATTTGGCCACCCAAGGTCACCTCGAGGGGGTGTTGAATGGCCGGCGGGGAGAAAAGCTTTTTCTGCACGACGCCTTTCACAATTCGCCCATCGCTTTCCAGGGTCACCAGTTTCAGAAGAGTGCCATTGTAAAGGAGTGGCATTGCGATGTCTGATTCGATCACTTCTGGACGTAGCCGCTTTTCAATATCCCACTGGCCGGGACCGTCAACTACGGCCAGGGCGATGCCGAATTGTAAGGGTTTACCCATCGTCCAATGCAGCGTCTCCATTTTCACTAACTCCCCTGGCTTCCATTTACTGGTTGGATACCAGAGGGGGGCGGCCAATTGAGCACTCGGGGGATACCAGATGGGAGCGGCCAAACGCTGATCAGGGTCTTCAATTATGATCCCCTGTTTATCAACGAGGAAAGTGAAAACGTTGTAGTTGCGCTCCATGTCCTCCCGGGCGCGCCAGTATAGCTCCATGTATGTACTGGCTATCTTGTCTTGTTTGAGGTTAAAGCCGGCCAGTTGTAAGGGGCCAAAGTTGACCTTCATAGGATATTGGATCGTAGGGTGTGCCTCTTGAAGGAAGCTGTAGAAGTCACCGGAGAGACGGCGGGTGCTCATCCCCCGCTTGAGCAAGATGTAACCATCTTTGGTGGCCAGAATGCCGAAGCCCTTGTTCTCAAGCAAGTCTTGAACCCAGGTATGAAGATCACCGGCCAGGAGAGGGATGTCCGTTGGTTTAACGTCCAGTAAAACGTACTCGGTATCCTGCACATCGGGCCACTGATAGATCTTTCTCCGGCGGCTGAAGTGAGAGGTCAATTGATAAGTGGTAGCCAAAGATGCATCAGGAGGGATCAACCTGACAAACTCGCTGACCAAGCGGTCATGGGGTGTGACCGCGGGGGCTATAAACCCCTTAGATAGAGGCGAAAGACCATAACTGTAATGGAAAAGGAGGCTCAGGATAGCCACCAGACTGGACAGGGCAATCGTCAGCCAGGCTCGTTCTATTTTGAATAGATATCGTAGCCAGCCCACAAGTCGCTTTGCTCCCCAGATGCTGGATATCATGACGAAAGGTATGATAGGAGCGGCATAGTGCTTGAGGAAGTACGTGGGTTGATCCAGCCACCAATAGCCGCCAAAGAAGTTGATGACTAAAGAGGGTAAAGCCAGTAGAAATGTTTCGGGGCTAAGTATTGATAGAAAACCCATAGGGGCGAGCAAAGGATAGAGGTAAGCTGTCAGCTTGTTCCCTTCCAATAGGAACTCCCAGGCCCACTGGGGATGTGCCAGCAGTGAAAGGGCAATCTCCAAAGGGGTGTCGCCCCACTTTGAGAAGTGGCGTCCGAAAAACCACTGGCCCGTCGGAGCAGACCAAGGGATGATTACATAAAGGGCTAGCCAAAACCAGAGAAGCGCGGTGGCGACCGTTGCCAGACCCAGCTTTACGTTCCGCTGCACCGCGAGGGTGTACACTCCTATCATGGCAACAAGCAGGGGGATGTCTTCCTTACAACCCATAGCCAGGACGGCAAAGGTGGCAAACCACAGGTAGTTTGATCTCTCACGGCGGCAATTATCCTTCACCTCTCCCACTCGAGTTCGATAAACGAAGTAGAAGGCAAAGAGAAGAAAGGTGGTGGACAGACTCCCAGGATGAAATTCGTTCAAGTTGGCTGATTCCAGGGCAGGGGAAAGCAGATATGCCGCCGCAAAGACAAGGGCGGCAAACTCGCTTTCAAGTCTTCCTCTGGCTAGCCAGAAGACGGGCAGTGCGCCCAACCCCAGAAGCACCGATTGAATGATCAGCAGCAAGCGGGGGTCAGGCCATATCCAGTACAGGGGAGACAGCAGCAATGGAATAAGTGACAGGTGTTTGCCTATATAGTTTGGCGAGTCGAACAAGATGGTGTTTTGAAACAGTCTGCCCTGGGATGTGTTCCAGATGACTTGGTCGAAGACACCCAGGTCATAGCCACCAGTGTCTAGCCCATCGTAGTGGCGGATAGACAGGACGCTAAAAGTGATAGAGTAGAGGGTTATCAGGATGATGACTGTGACGAAAGCCCAGTTACGCGAAAGGTGAGAGCTCATCTCCATTCCAATTCTACTTCTATTTCGCTCTGCTACTGTAATGTTATCCCCGTTGGCAACAGCACTTTGTCATCCAAACGCTGGCCTTCCTCGTCGAGCACGGGCAAACGTTGTCCCGTGTCTGCATCGTAGAAGCCGATTTCCAGAACGTACCGTCCAGGTGGCGCGTCCGACCGGACGGTGATCTCATACTCGTCGGTGATGATTTCCCCCGCCACCCAACTGGTCGTTGGCAGGGTCCCCTTGCCTGGGACGCTATCCTTCTGTCCCCAAATACGGCTATCGCCGTCCAGCAGGTGGGTGAAGACGGTGTAGGATTGGTCCATTTCGGCCAGGGCCCGCCAATAGAGGGTCAGACGCAAGGTGTCGCCTGGCTTCAGGCTGATCCGCTCCAGGTCGTAGCCCAGGAATTCCACCCTGTGGTCCAGATTCGCCACCAGTGGGTATCTGATGGAGGGCACGGTGAAGGTTCGCTCTCTGGCTTCCACCGTCAGCCAGCCCAGTTCAGCCTGGGCAACCTGCTCGCCGCCGGCCTCATCAATCAGGCCAATCAGCAGGCGATGGCGGCCCGAAGGCACATCAGGCGGAACGACCCAGTCCTGCTGGTCGCGCACAATCTCTCCCTCATCCCACAAAGTAGTTGGATAAGCACCCTCAACGGGGCGGCTATGGTGCTCCCCCCAGGCCTGGCCGTCTTTATTCCGGAGTTGCAAGGAAATCAGATAATCACGTCCTATTTTCTCCCTGGCTTGCCAGAAGAGGACGAAAGGCAACGTATCACCCGGCCTGATAAGCTCGTCAGAGGTCAGGCTGTAACCCAGCAGACGCAAACCATCCAGATCTGCCCCCACGGGGTGCTGAAACTGCAACTCCTCGATGGGTGGGGGGGCGGGGGCTTTGCCGATGGTGATGGGTCCAAGAAGGAGAGCTGGGTGGTTGGGTGGTTGGGTAGTTCGTGCTGCGGGTTTCGTGTCTCGTGTTGCGCGTTGCGCGTTGCGTGTTGCGTGGGGAGTGACGGCCAAGGGCTGGCCGTTGCTTCCGTTAATCAAGCTGACTTCCACCCAGTATTCGCCTGGGGGGGTGCCGGGCCAGATAAAAAGTCCGACATGGTCTTCGATTCGCTCGCCTTTTGCCCACCCCACAGTTGGTCGAAAGTTACCCAGAGGAGGGATGTCCTTCCGGCCCCAAAGATGGCCGCTCTGGTCCAAGACACGCAGGGAAACCAGGTATTGCTCCTCCATCTCGGTCAGGGCTTGCCACCACAGGGTGGCTTGTAGGATGTGGCTGTACTTGGCTGCCCGGACGGACAGGTCATAGTCAGTGAGCAAGATTTGGTCAGCGAAATTGACCTGGAGAGGATGACGGACCGAGTCCCTTCTGACAGGCATCGAGTAGTAGCGGAAGACGTTGTGGCCGACCCAGGTGGTCATCGTCCGATAGGTGTGTTGGGTAAGCCACCACTCGATGGTTTCATCGGGATCGAAGTCATTAGGCACGTTCTTGACCACCCACAGGCCGGAGTGACGATCGGCAATCTGCTGAAGTGTAGCCTCGATGGTCGCTGTATCGGTCTTATCAGGAGGTGGATAGTAGGTCAAATTGCCCCGATAATAGTGCCAAAAAGTGGTGAAGAGCCCTCTGGGGTTGACCATGAGGGCGTCCTCGGCCTGGGAGAAGGTCTCGATGTAGGCAATCTGCGGGCGGAAGTCAAGCCGGGCATACTGGGGATCAAAATAGTAATTGAACAAGGAGGAGCCACTGGCATAAGCGACGAGTATCAGGCTGGCGATCAAAACACCTAACCACCCACTCCTCCAACCGCCTGATTTCCAAAGGGCTGTCAATCCAGCAGCTATCAGAAGATAATAAGCTGGGCTGGCTGTAATAAAGTATTTGCTCCAATAAGGGCGTTCAGCGGGAAAGGCGGTCAGGTAACCCAGCAAGATAGGTACTGTCAAGTAGAGCAGTAGGAAAGGGGCTACTTCCCGCGAGGAACGATCCCAAAACAAGAACACGGCGCCTATTATCAGGATGACCAGGAAGGCGACGGCCAAGGGCAGTTTGAGGTTGGGTGGGGCAGACTCGCCCAGGCCAAAGGCAATCAAACACGTTCGAAAGACGTTGGGCAAACTCTTTCGCTTGCTCCAACCTTCCAGCCAGGTGGCGATCAGACCATAGGCAGGAGCGTTGGGGCCAATGAGGGCCGTCCTCTCCGGCTGAGCGGTTTCGAGGCTGATGACTCCCAGGGCTACAAACGCCAGCCAGGGCAAGAAAAGCAGCGCCACGGCCACCTGGGACAGGGCCCAGGTTTTAATCAGCGGCCTGTATCGCCGCCCCAGGACGGCCAGGAAGAGGTTCTCGAAAACGACGGCAAAGAAGGCGAAATAGTGACTGCAGAGAGAGCAGAGGGTGGTCAAGACATAACCCAGCCAAAGTCCCAGACCCAATCGCCTGCCGCCACTCGGCTTCTGGTAGCCTCTGATGATGCGGGCGAAGAAATAGACTGCCGACAGGCTGAAAAAAGTCGCGGTGGTGTACATGCGGGTCTCTTGGGAGAAATAGATCCAGAAGGGAGAGATGGCAGCCACGAAAGCGGCCAGCAAGCCGAAGGCGTGGTTCGTGGTTCGTGATTCGTGATTCGTGATTCGTGATTCGTGATTCGTGCCCAGTACCTTCCCCAGCTTGTAGATCATGGGCACACTGAGGAGGCCAAAGAACAGGGACACGAACCGCACTGAGAACTCGCTTTCGCCAGCCAGGGGCAGCCAGAAATGCAGCAGGAGGTAGTGAAGAGGTGGGTGCTCGTGCTGGGACTGCTCTACGAGAATCTCAGTAACAGACCAGGAGGAAACCCAGACGCTTTTGGCCTCATCGTCCCAAAGGCTCTGGTGGCCCAGGCGATAGACCCGCAGGGCGAAAGCCAAGAGGATGATGGCTAGTAACAGGATATAGATTTGTCCCTTGGCGTTCTTCTCTAAACCCAATTCGCACTCCGTTTACCACGAATGTACCCGCCAAGCCCCCTGCGAAGCTGGGGGTCGGTGACGGCTTGCCCACGCTGCCTGGCCCGGCGGTGACGGCTCCCCCGCCGTAGGCGGGGGCTTCACAGTTGACTTCAAGCCCCCTGCGAAGCAGGGGGTCTATGACAACTCACCCACGCGCGGCCTGGCCCAGCGGTGACGGCTCCCCCGCCGTAGGCGGGGGCTTTACAGTTGACTTCAGCGAAGCTGGGGGTCGGTGACGGCTTGCCCACGCTGCCTGGCCTGGCGGTGACGGCTCCCCCGCCTGCGGCGGGGGCTTCGGCGCTGCCTGGCCCGGCG
>JAOZOT010000197.1 GCA_029933115.1 Anaerolineae bacterium
AGAACAGCGGTCGGGTGGGCGTTGTTTCGGTATCTTTACGATTACCAACCGTGGGAGAGCAGAGAACACTTTAAGCGAGTCATGGCCCGCCCGCGCCACGAGCCGTTATTGATGCACTATAGATGGTATGATTTTCACGAGTCGGTAAATACACTAAGATTTGCGTCCCCGTTTAGCCGAGTTGTTTATTGGCACGTTCAATACATACTCAAACTAGGAGGGTATCTCGATGACAAAGACAAAGATGACGCGTGAACAGATGCTTGATGAGCTAACGGATTTCATCTCAGAATACCGCCGCGCCAACCCGTTTATCTGGTTCATCGGCATCCCACAACTCAATGGCCCGCCAGACATGATTAGCACATCGCTCCGCGGCTACTTCGTGGAGAACTATTGGCAGCCGATTGACGACGAGCGCGCCGAGTGCTGCGACGAAGTGCCTGTGGATAGCACCAACGCGATGTATCTGGCCGAGCATTGCGCCTCTAAAGAGCATGTCCGCAGGATCTTGGAGCGCCGCGATGACGAGGCTTTGGAGCGCGAATATCAATATATGTTAGCCTCCATCGCCCAAATTCTGGAGGGAGCGGTTAGCGAATGAATAAAAACGAGGACGTTGATCTCAAAATTCGCGCCGCCCGCCTGCTGACGCTGAAAAATGCTCCATATCTTGGGGCGGCCCTCTGGCGTATGCGCATCATCAAGTCAGATCGTGTGCCCACCGCCGGCGTGGATAAGTGGTGGCGACTGTACGTCAATTCAGACTTTGTTGCCAAAATATCCACAGAGGAGTTGGCCGGAGTGTGGGCACACGAGGCTTGGCATTTGCTGAGAGGACACGCTCGGCGTGCCGAAGCACTAGGAATTTCTTACGAAGATAAGAGTGCTGAGAACGCCGCCCGCGCTGAGATATGGAATGTGGCTGCGGACTGCGAAATTAACGACGATCTCAAAGACTTCAAGCTGCCCGCCGGGGTGGTGTATCCGAGTACGTTCGGGCTGGACAACGACGAGTTGGCAGAGACTTACTACAAAAAGTTACAAAAGAAAACCAAAGTCGTCACCGTCTCCAGCGGCTCTGGGTCCGGCGGCCCACAGCGCGAGTGGGAGGATGGCCCCGACGGTACCGGAGTTAGTGCTGGAGAGGCCGAGATCATCCGTCGCAAAGTGGCCGAGGACGCCGCTAAAATGGCCGGAAGCCTGCCCGCTGGCGTAGAACGATGGACAAAAGAAATTCTCCAGCCGACCGTGGACTGGAGAACGTTATTGCGCGGCGCTTTGCGCGGAGCTATCTGTAACCAGACCGGCAAAGTGGATTATACTTATTATAAACCGTCCCGCCGCCAAAGCGTCGTACCGAACGTGGTCTTACCGTGCCTGCGGGGGCCGTCGCCCAAAGTCAGCGTCATCATTGACACTTCGGGGTCTATGAGCGGAGACGACCTCGGCGCGGCGCTGGCGGAGACGCACGGCGTTCTGCAAACACTAAACACCAGCATAAGCGTTTACTCTTGTGACACAGAGCCGTACAAGTGTGGCCTCGTTCGGAGCGCTCGCGATATTCGTCTCGTCGGCGGCGGTGGGACTGATATGATGCCCGCTTTGCGGGAGGCCGCCAAAGAACGGCCCGACATTACCGTTGTCTTCACGGATGGGTACGTTCTGGGGTGGGACAAAGAGAAGCCGCGTGGCTTGAAAGACGTAATTATCGTACTGATTGAATCAACAGAGTATTCGTATAGTGGCCGCCCGCCGACGCCGAAGTGGGCCGAAGTTATCGAAGTTACCAGGACCTAGCCTTGATATTCCGAAAAACGTCCTGCGCCGACGCCTCGCTCTTGGCCCGCTGGTGTACTTCTGCAAACCACTTCTGGAACTGCTCTAACCCGATAGCCCTACGAATGTGGTCACATCGCGGATATGCTTTGCACGGCCTGCCGCCGGGACAGCGATCCTGCGGGACGGGTGCGCCTTGTAGCCAAAGATCGCGGATGGTATCCAGCCCCCACGAGTAGTGTCCTACGATCGGAGCAAGCGTGGCGTAGAGTTGTGGGTATGTCACCAGCTTTATTTCTGGCGGAAGTCTATTCGCTTTCTTCGTCACCGGTGCCCCCCGCCTGGAGCATTCTAAGCAGACGTTTGCCCACGGACTGCCCCTGCGCGTCCTCTTGCATTCTGCGCTTTTCGACTTCCCAATTCCGCCCGCGTTCCAGCGCCGCCGTCTCACGAGAGACGATCTGCATATCCCGCTCCATCTGGAGAGTTTGCACGGTTTCGCGTGGGTCGGTCGGGAGCGGGTCGCTCCAGTTTGGCAGAGCGCGTAGATCGCTGAAACCCTTTAGCTCCAGACACCTTTCGAGAAGATTGGATAGTACTTTACCGTAAGTCTGCCGCTTTTGGCCGAGCTTGTTGAGCGCGTCCATATACAGCACCCGCAGACCGAAGTTGGTGACGTTGCCGATTTTCTCTTTGAAAACCGATGGGTCTGCCTCTCTGCCGATGGTCCAGAACGCCTCGCGGATGATTTGGAAGAAGTTGAACACCGCCGGCAGGTCGGACTGCATTTCGAGATTGAAGATTTCGGCCTTGTCCGGCGTGGTAGCCACCGTCCAGAATGCCTCGACCGCGGTATCCTGAACCTGGGACGGCTCGATGCCGATACCGATAGTGCGCGGGTGGGCGTGGAAACGAATAATGCGGTTTACGTTGGAGAGAATGAAGTTTATCTCGTCGTTGATGTTCTTTACGTTTTCCAGATCCGCCATACCCCAGTAAGACCGCGCCGATGGGAGGTTTTGCCCGTCGAACAGCGGACAGAACGGCCAGATTTCCTCATCGCCCGCCGGCTGCCAACGTGGGACCTCATCGTCTAACAGTCTGAGCCTGTCGGGGGAAGTTTTAGGTTTGAAACGAATGAAGTCCTGGATATACCAGCCCTCTTCGCCCCCGAACTCCGGCCCGTAGACGATTAGCTGACGAAAGTCCGCGTCGCGAATGTCGCCGTCTTTGTCTCTGCGTTTGACTGGGAATTGGATACTGTAAGCGCGTACTTTGTCCCTGTCGTCGCCCTTTACCAGCACACTAACGATGCCTGGATCCAGCACGACAAACCTCGGTATCTCATCGTCCGCGACCAAACGAAGCACAAAGTGGCCCGTCACAGCCCCGTAAACGCCCGTTCTGGAAAGAACCGTGTGAATGCCGCCGCTTCGCTCCCAAACCTGCTCCAAATAGCGGCGGGCTTCTTGAATTTTCTCCGGTGCCGGAGCCTGGTCTAGCGTTGGAGCCTCGCCCTCGGACACAGCCTCGGTTGGCACAAGATCGAAGTCTAACAAGTCGCCGCGAACGGGGTCGCCAAACAGCCTGGAAACAGTACGATCTACGAGAACGCCGCAGAGGTTGATGGTGACGTTATCGTTGTGCCCGCCTTCCTTGACCTTCAACCATTGGCGGTGCTTGCCTTCGTAGAATCGCCAGTTCTCTAACAGCGCAGTTTGGCGGGCGGTTAGCTCGCTTTCCTGCGCGTCAAATTCTGCATGTACGATGTCGTAATCTATTGTCATAAGTCCCTCTCACACTTTCAAGAGTACCACATTTTGCAATTTAGTCAAACGAACTACGTCGAGTAGAATGGATTATCGCCAGCGAAAACCTTCACAGAAGCCAACCCCACCGGCTCAGCCATCAAAAGCATCACAGCGTCCGCCTTGTCCGGCGAGCGTCCTAGCTTTTTCTTTATGTCGTCTTTGCCCGTCACCTTCCGCCCGCTGGCGAGTTGTGTCCACGTCACCGCTGCTAACTCTGAGATTAGCTCTTGGTCGTCCGGCAGCGCCAAAAGTTCCTCCTCGGGATAGAGATTTGGGTTTAGCCTTTCCATCAGCTTCCAATAGTACAAAGATCGCTCGTTGTTGAAGCGTAGTTCGCCGGATTTATCGGTTTCGCGTGTGTGGGATGAGACGTGAACGAAGTTGATATTCGCCCCCAGATTTTTCGCCACGTCCGCCGCCCCCACGCCTACGCCAGCCGCGTCTACGTTTACCGGAACAGCGGGATCGTCGCGGACTTTCTCGATAATTCGGCCCGCCGTGGCGTCGGTATCTGGTTTGGTCATCACGTCGAGCGGCCCCACCCACCAGTCGTCGTACAGAGAAGCGAGGACGGTGTTGCTTTTGCCGTGGCTGCCCACGTCTACGCCTACTCTTATGAGTTGACGATTTGGGTTGTCTCTACGTTCGTACCAGCGCCGAACCGCGGCCTCCAACCAAGCGAGCGGGATAAGTGACCCCTCAGCGTCCTCAGCGAACTCTCCCAAAACGTGCTGGCGGTACGCGACACTATCTTCCCCGAACAGCGCCGCCAACTCTCTCGCCCGCTCAGCAAAGCCTGGGACTTCGGCCTCCGCGATCTCTTTGGAGACGTGAAGTGCTAACCAACCCTCTAAGCCTGTCTGTGTCCGATAAAAACGCCCGGCGGGGACGCCTGGTGTGGATACTGCCAGCGCCATGAATGGGTTGCCGAGACTGCCGGCGAGTGCGGAAGTCCAGATACCATCCGGTATCTCTTTGGCCTCGTCGAATACGTATAAGACCAGCGGGGCGTGGATACCCTCGATGCGGGCGGGGTCTGTGGCTGTGATAGCCAGCGCCTCCCGCTTAGCCGCCAGCCGCAGGCGCGTAGCCATCAGATGCTCGCCGTCTTTGAAGTGAAAGCCAAACTTTTCGAGATTGTTACGGCCCGCCGGCCCGCCGCGGACCCAGTAGTGGATCTCCGGCCAAAGCATTTCGCTCAGCTGTCGCCAAGCGAGCGCCGTCGTAGCAACGACGACAGCCGGAAAGCAGCACAGCGCCCACAGCGTGGCCCACGCCGCCGTGACAGACTTACCGCAGCCGCGGGGCGAGCGTAGTGAGACTTTCTCGTGTGTTATTAGACCTTCGAGGGCGTTTTTCTGGAAAGAGCGCGGCTCGCCGCACAGAACGTCCTCGACGAAGCCGACGGGGTTTTTCTGATATTGTGTAAGAACTGGAAATCCATAAGTGCGTTCTAAGCTCGGCTTCGGGAGGCCGAGTTCTTTGGCTCTAACCAGCGCCGCCAGAAGTTTCTGTTTCTCCGTTACCGACAGTTGTGTCATCTACGCTCTCAGCATCCCAAGATTCTAAGAGCCGCGCGATTTCTTTGTCTAGTTGCTCCTCATTCATCTTTGCGATCTTATCAAGATATTCCGGCCTGTCCGCCAACATCATCTTCAGTTCGAGTGCCGTTTTCAGCCCCCGCAAAGCCGCGTTGGTGTCCGCGAAGCCCTCTACCAACAGTTTATCCAGCGCGAGACTTTCCAACGCTTTAGCGATTTTCTCTACGCGTTCGTAGAGTTCGGCTTTGTCGGCGGCGGCCAGGTCGAACGCTTCCGCGGCGACGGCGCGTTTGTATTCCAGCCCGCGGCGCTCCCACTCCCACTTTTTGGCGGCCTCACCCCAACTGGAGGTATAGCCCTTGCGCGTGGGGCGGTGGCCGTGTTTCTGTTCATAGTAAGTGTAGTAAGCCTCGGACAGACTTTGCGTAGGGAGATAAAAGTCTTTGAAGCGGTTATACCACAGGTCCGGCTCGTCTGGTAGTTGCTCCCACGGCTTTAGTTTCTCTGTCATGGTATAAACTCCGCGCCGCAGTTAGGACAGATAACGGTTTTTGGCTGCGGCGGCTCCACGGGTTCTAGAAAAAGATCGGGGATCTCGTCAATGTCAATAGTTGGAATGTCCGCCAGCCGCTCTTTGACTTCAGCCGAGAGTTCTGAGATAAGCGCGTCTAGTTTTTCTCTGTTGCGGGCGGCCATTTCTCCAATGGGGTCGAACGTCGCCAACACAACATCTGTCTCGTCGTCTGTGAGGTCTACGATGAGCGCGGGGATGGTTTCGTGCGGCAAAATGCCGACGCGGAGATGGCCGTCGATAAGCTCGTACTCGTCGTCCCCGACTTCACGTACAATAACCGCCCCGACGAAGCCGATGTCTTTTAGCACAGAGCGGAAGGCTTGGACTTGCTCTCTGGGATGTTTGCGCCAATTCTTCGGGTTGGGACGAATTTTCGCCGCCGGAATGCGTTTGAATGCTTTTACTCTGTCTCGCATTTGTCCACTACTCCCACGCTCCAATGTTCTGTAAACTTTTGCGCCGCTATTACCGCCGTTGCCACTTCTTCGGGCGGGATGGGGCGGGCGTCGAATGCTTCTACCCACGTCCTCGTTAGATATGTCACAGATTTCGCCCGCTGCATTGGGAAGTCGTTATACCGATCTTCAAGAAACCACAAAAGTCGAGCTTGGGTATCAGTCTCTTTGACCGCTAACACATAAAACTTGCGCTTATAAAGCATAACTAGCAGCTTTATGGGTTTATTTCTAAAAACGCCGCCGAGACATAACAATAACTTCATAACTCACAAAAACAGGATTGGACGGAGAGGGGAGCGTAATCCGTCCAACCCTGCGAGAAAGGAGGCACAACTAGGGTGCGCGGCCCTAGCACTATAAGAATAACATAATTTTGATAATTGTCAAGTGTAGTACGAATGGTCGTCACTCGTCCTCCCTACTTATACGACCAAACATACAATGGCCGCCTCAATCCTCATAATCTATAAATGAATCTATCGCATGGCAATTCGGGCATACATTGAAGCGGGCTTCTTCCACGCTTTTGTTTTCATCTTCGGGATTGCACAGCA
>JAOZOT010000712.1 GCA_029933115.1 Anaerolineae bacterium
CGGCCAGGGGCACCCGCTGGTTCTTGCCCACCGGCCGCGAGGTGAGGACGATGTCACAGGTCTGGGCCACCACCTTGGCGTCCTCGTCAAAGGTTTCGTAAAAGTCGCCCAGGCGGAAGAGGAGGATGGCATCAGGATATTGTCTCTTGATTTGTAAATATTGGCGACGGAGGGGCGTCGTGCCGGATGACTTAGCCATGACCCAATTCTTTCAACGCTCGCTCAAGCCTGTCAATTTCTTCGCGCTCGAGGTCAATTTCATTCAGCAGCTTCAAGGGGGTATCCAGACCGTACCTGGCCTTGCGCTCTTCCAGGCGGGAGAGATTCTTGCGATGGATGGCAAGTCGCTTCCGCAGGTCGTCCGCGTCCATCTCTACTTCCCTGGTCAGGAAACCTTTGAGGGCTTCCTGGTAAATTCTGTTGCGTATCACACAGTTGCCATCAGGGCCTTCTTTGATCACGCCAATGAGGTACAACTCAGCGAGACGCCCATCGGCCCCGCCGTGGGGCTCGAAGCGAATGTGCTCTCCGGCAAAGATACGCCTCAGAAGAGCCTTGGCCATGAAGGTTTCCGGTTCGTCCAGTCGGGCCCGAATGTGGGAGAGGTTGCTGTCGTTGGCTTTGGCGCTGAGCACGCCCTCTCGTACCGCCTGGTCTACCAGGTCCACGGTCGCTTGTTTTACGCCGCGTCTCACCCGCCAGTCCTCCAAAGTGGCGCAGACCTTTTGAGTGAGGTAAGGCTGCCCAGAGGTCCACCAATAGATGCGCTCGTGCACATCATCGGAGGCACTGATACCCGCCAGAGCGAGGTTGTCAGTCAGACGGCGGGTCTCAGCGGGAGTGAACTCTTCCAGGCGTATCTCCTGGCCCACGTTGAAGGGAGAGAGACCAGGGGATTTGATCAGCTTGCGGGGGTCCGTCGCCCCTACCAGAACAAAGGTGAGGTTCCTCAAAAGCGGTTCCTTGGCGCGGGCGTTGTACAGAGTACGCAAGGTGCTGAAGAAACCATCGGAGAATTCCAGCTTGCGTGCGCTATCAATCTCATCCAACGTAATGACCACCTTGCGGCCTAATTCCATTTGCTCCATTACCATCAAGAGGAAATCATAGAGGTGATCTTGATTCGTGAGAGGAAAAGCAGGCTGCACACCGAGATGCTTGACCAAATCTTTGCCCAAGGCCTCATACCAACTCGGTTGTTCCAAGTCGGTCAGTCTGGATAGGTCAATCCAGATTGAGATGTATTCCCCTTGAGGCAGTTTCATCGCCAAACGGTGTAGCAAACAGGTTTTGCCCATCTGCCGAGCCACCACAATGTGGGCATAGTCCATCTGCTGCACAATGTCCAGAGCCAGACCATCAGCTTCTCGCTCCACGTAAGTAGGCGAATCGGGTGGGATCGCACCGCCAGCCTGGAAAACTCTCATCTCCACCTTGTCTCCGATCTCCCCAAAGAGTTCTTTGCGGCAGCTTCATCACCAGAGAAATCAGCTTCACCGACTCTCACAGAACTGAGACTCTACCCCCAAATTATACCACACTGTTGCCAACGATGACAAAAAGTTCTCAGCCGCCTTCCCTGCTCCGGTAACTGTTCACCTCGTGCTCGCGGTGGGTGACAATCCACTGCCAGTCGCACGAAACTGAGCGGTAATTGTCTGTCGAGGGCCTGTTGGATCGTCGCCCGGCAGGAGCGGGTGAACA
>JAOZOT010000198.1:0-1231 GCA_029933115.1 Anaerolineae bacterium
GCTCAACTGAATCGAAAAGCTCGACACAACCCACAGGTGCCAGCGGTCACCCTCTGCACAGGGCGGCAAGAGCCCTATGTGGAGGTGCTGATGCAGGCTATTGACGCCCACCTGCCGGCGATTTACGAAAACGGCGGTGGGCTCTATTTTCCCCAGGAGTACCGTTTTGCTGAGAACCCTCTTATCACCCCGCAGATGCGAGAGGCCCTGAGCAGGGTCAAAGCCGCTTTGCGCCGAGAGATCGTCGAAACGGGCCGGGGCTATTTCCAGCCGGGCAAGGAGGTCTCTCTCACCCTGTACCCTACCGACCACACTACTGTACACGAGCTTCACCGTGTCGCCATCGAAGTCCTGGCCGCTCACCAAGCCCGCTACACCGCTCAGGCCTCGGTCAGTTGTGTAGACATCCTACCCGAAGGAGTGGACAAGGGCAGCGGGGTGAAGTGGCTCTCAGAGGAGACGGGTATCCCCCTGGCTCAGATAGGGGGCATCGGCGATTCCACCGGCGACCTCAAGTTTCTGCGTCTGGTCGGCCACTCCGCTGCTCCGGCCAACGCGACAGACGAGGTCAAAGCGGCCGTGAGCTACGTATCGCCCTACGAAGACGGCGATGGGGTGGTGGACATCTTGCGTACAATGCTAAACCCTCCCGCAGGTTGAACTTACAGTTGGCGGAGTAGCAGAGCTTGTTCTGCGCCTAGTGCAGTGCGAGACAAGCTTCGCTACTCCGAAATAGAAGACTATAGTGTCGAGTTGATTAGCTAGCCGGGAGACTTCGATATTATGATGGGAAAACCTGTCATGCTGAAGAAATCTCGCTGCAACCTGTGGGAGGGTGGATGAAACCGGGTGAGAGATGAAATACGCTGAAGTGGTGGTCAACACCCCCCTCTATCGGCGGGTGACGGTAGCAGAAGACCTAACTGCAGAAGAGGATTACTCCCCTCTGAGCCCCACTTTTCACTACGCCATCCCCCCCCAGCTTCAGAGCCAAGCCAGGGTGGGCCAATTGGTCTGGGTGCCTTTTGGCCCACGCCGCCTGCAAGGGCTCATCCTGGCCCTTTCCGAGACAGCACCCGTGGAAGAGACCAGGGACCTTTACGAAATCATTGACCCCCAACCCTTCCTCTCTCCGCTCCAAATCCAACTGGCCCGTTGGATCAGCAACTACTACCTGGCCCCTCTCATTGACTGCGTCCGCCTGATGCTGCCCCCAGGCATCGAGCAGCGA
>JAOZOT010000198.1:1331-6694 GCA_029933115.1 Anaerolineae bacterium
GCCATCATCGAACTGCGCGGCGCTCAGAAACAGGTAGCGGTGCTGGAATTCCTGAAGGGCGAAGAGGAGCCACCTTGGATCGGTTGGGTCTATGCCCAGACCGGATGCGACCTGCGTATCCTGCGGGACCTGGAGAAGCACGGCTTGGTCAGCCTTGAGGAAGAAGAGGTGCGGCGTGATTCCCTGGAGGGGCGGGAGTTTGTGAGCGATGTACCGCCTAAACTTACGCCTGACCAGGAAGCCGTCTGGCGTGAAATCGAAAAAGGGATAGAGGATGGGGACTCTGCGCCCCTGGTTTACTTGCTCCACGGGGTGACCGGCAGCGGCAAGACGGAGATTTATCTGCGGGCTCTGCAGGCGACATTAGCCAGGGGACGGGGAGCCATCGTCCTGGTGCCCGAGATTGCCCTCACCCCTCAGACCATCCGCCGCTTCGCTGCTCGCTTCCCGGGGCGCATTGCCGTCCTGCACAGCAAGCTCTCCCTGGGTGAGCGCTACGACACCTGGCGGCGGATCCGGGCCGGTGAGGTGGATGTGGTCATTGGGTCTCGCTCGGCGGTCTTTGCCCCTATGCCCCACCTGGGCCTCATCGTCATAGACGAGGAACACGAGTGGTCCTACAAGCAGGAGAAGACCCCCCGCTATCACGCTCGCGACGTGGCCCTCAAGCTGGCCGAATTGATGGGAGCTGTGGTCATCCTGGGCAGCGCCACCCCTGATATAGTTTCCTACTATAAGGCTCAGCGCGGGGAGTACAAGTTGCTGGAGTTGCCCAAGCGCATCATGGGACACAGCCGGCCCCGTCAGGGCGGGGGTGTGGGGGTGGCTACACCCTTGCCACCTCCCCAGCGGTCAAAGCTCCGTTGCAAGGAACTCGGGCCGGAATACGCGGGCACATACTATCTGGAGCTACCCCCTGTCCAAATCGTTGATCTGCGGCAGGAGTTGCGTGCCGGCAATCGCAGCATCTTCAGTCGGGCTTTGCAGCAGGCCATGACCGAGGCCCTGGCTGCCGGCGAGCAGATCATCCTCTTCCTCAATCGGCGGGGCACAGCCACCTTCGTGATGTGCCGCGACTGTGGCCACGTCCTCAAATGCTCCCGCTGCGATGTGCCCTTGACCTATCACGGAGCCAGGGACGAACTGGTCTGCCATCACTGCAATCGGCGCAGCGCCGTGCCTTCGTTTTGCCCTAATTGCTGGAGCAAACGAATCAAGTTCTTCGGCGTCGGCACCCAGAAGGTGGAGGCCGTCACCAGAGAGCTTTTTCCCCAGGCCCGCCTCCTGCGCTGGGACCGGGACGCTACCGGCGGCAAGGACGCCCACGACATTTTCCTGGAGAGATTCATCAACCACGAAGCGGACATCATGATCGGCACCCAGATGGTCGCCAAGGGGCTGGACCTGCCTCTGGTGACCTTGGTGGGGGTGATCAACGCCGACACGGCCTTGTACCTGCCCGATTTCAGGGCCGGCGAGCGCACTTTCCAGATATTGACCCAGGTGGCCGGGCGGGCCGGGCGCAGTGTGTTGGGCGGCAGGGTCATCATCCAGACCTACACCCCCGAACATTATTGCATCCAGGCGGCCAGCCGCCACGACTACGAGGGCTTTTACCGGCAGGAGCTGGATTTCCGGCGCGAGCAGGGCTATCCTCCCTTCCGCCGCCTGGCTCAGTTGGTCTACACCCACCACAACGCGGCCCGCTGTGAGGAGGAGGCGGGCAAGCTCTATCGCTTGCTGCGCCACAAGATCGCTCGCCTGGGCCTACCGGGGGTGGACCTCATTGGCCCGGCTCCCTGCTTCCGCCAGCGGCTGCGGGGCAAGTACCGCTGGCAGATCGTGGTGCGCGCCGCCGACCCCCGTGCCCTCCTGGCCGACATGGCTTTCCCCCTGGGCTGGCGGATTGACATTGATCCGGTCAGCCTATTGTGAGTCTCAGTAGACCACAACTCTTGCTCGTAGTGGGCGCTTCAGCGCCTCAAAAACGCACTGAAGTGCGCACTACGGACCACAATTGCGGTCTACTGAGTCTCAATAGACCACGAGTTGGGCTTGTAGTGGCGACTTTAAGTCGTACGTGTCCAGGACGACTGAAGTCGTTACTACGAAACTGATCTGTTAACCGTCTGTATTGACGCTGGGGCTCGGCGCGGGGTTATTCCTCAGGAGTAGGCTGTGAGGCGCGGGCGAGATCAACGAGGAACTGTGCGACATGCACCAATTGCACACCATAATCACGGAGCACGGAGCGGATGGCGGGGTCCCCGTGGAGGTCGTCGTCCTCGGTGACCAGGTGGGTGGCCTGCCCGAGGAGAGCCAGTTCGAGAAGATAGTCGTCTTTGGGATCACGGCAGAGTGAGAGGGTGCCAATGGGGGTGACCAGGATCGCGCCAGCGTAGAGTCGTCCTACCGGTCGCCGGCGCTCTTTGTCGGTGACACCGTACTTGCGGGTGATTCGGGATCGCCCCAACACATCGTACAGCTCGCTCAAGTGCTGCCGCGAGGTGATGAGGACGCATCGTCGGCGTTTGATGGCTTCGAGAACAAGGGCACTGCCCCCTGTGGCGGAGAGGATGCCGCGGACCAGAACGTTGGTATCCACGACTACCCGCAGTGGGGGCCGATCAAAGGGCGACATCGGTGACGATTTGAGCCAAGATGGCATCTAGTTCCGCCTCAAGGCGGGCGCGGTCGTCGGCGGAGAGAGCGCGGGACGCGGCCAGCGCCGCGTCCACATCGGCGGCAATCTCCGCTGCAGGAAACTGCTCGGCGCGGGCACGGATAGCAGCCAAAGCTGCGTCGAAAGCCTCGTCAAGCTCCTGGCGGCGAGATTCAGGCAGCGACAGGGGAGGACGCACGCTATCCGCAGGCTGTAGCGCCAGCCATGCCTCTACCTGTTGCTTCATACGAACTGCTCGTGCCTGCTCGTCGGCGGACAGTTGTTCTTTTCGGGGCAGGGGGACAACGATGACCAAGACCTCTTGGTGATCTTCCAGAGGCAACTTTTCTGATAGTTTCAGCGCGCCGTCCTCGTAAGTTGCGGTAATCGCTCGTTTCATGTGTATAACCTTTCTCCGAAGCCGGCCATCCGGCAAAGTCTGCTCAAAGCCAAAGGCGTGACCTGCTTTTGCTGGACTTGGCCCCTTGTGGAGCAGCAGAACTCGTTCTGCGCCGGCCGAAGGCGAAACAAGTCCTGTCCTGAGCATAGTCGAAGGGTTCGCTACTCCAGAGGGAGGTTCCTAATCATTTAGATTATACTTGATAAGATGCGGTTGGTCAAGCACCAAAGGCGTTTTCAGACTTGCCCTTTCGTGGCTTCTTGTGTATAATTTTATGGAAACTAACGGCGGCATCCACCTGAGTCGGGGACCTCATTTCACTCCCCAGACCCTGCTGCATAAGCCTGAAGCGCAAACAAGGAGACCCGCTTGGAGGTTGGGAGATCGCGAAAACCGGCCAATCTAGAATTTATCGCTCTGGCTGCAACGGTCCTGATCTGGCTGGGGGCGTTTTTCCTGGGTGTGGGGCTGATCCTCGCCTACATAGACTGGAAAACCCAGTTGGAAATACAGGCGGTGCTGGCCAATAATTCCCCCTCAGAGCCGGTGGTCTTGGCTGTGACTATGGAGCCCACAGCGACTCCTCCCCTGCCTACCTCCACCCCTCTGCCGCTTCCGAGTCCGACGAAAAAGTTCACTCCTTCGCCGACACCAACGGCGAATTCGACAAGACCTACGGCAACCCCTCTCCGCCAGACGCCAACGGCAACTCCTACGCCCACCCTGGCCGAGCAGACCATCTATGTGGTTCAGAGTGGGGACAGCCTGTGGAAGATCGCCGAAAGTTACGGCATCACGGTTGACGATTTAATCGAGGCCAATGGCATCTCCAAGGACGATGTCATCCACCCAGGCCAGGAGCTGATCATCCCCGTGCCGGGCCAGACCTTGCCCACGCCCTTGCCGCGCTCTCCCACGCCCACCCCATTGCCGGTTACGCCGACGGCTGTGCCTCCCACCAGCACTCCGCAGCCCACATCGCCGGCTCCATCCACGCGCCCGCCTCCGGCCACCGCTCCGCCGGACCGCATCGTGGCTCCGGCCATCGGCCTTGACGCCCCCGTGGTGCCGGTGGGTTGGAAAACCGTTGAAGTGGACGGTCAAGAGGTGATCGAGTGGGAAGTGGCCGACTATGCTGCCGGCTGGCACAAAACCTCAGCTTACCCCGGCAACGTCGGCAACACCGTCATCGCCGGACATCACAACATCCGCGGGGAGGTCTTTCGCTATGTGGTGAACCTGGAACCAGGTGACATCATTGACCTCTATGTGGGACAGACAGTCTACCGTTACGTGGTCACCGAAAAGTATATTCTGAGGGAGAAAGGGATGCCACCAGAGGTGCGAGAGGAGAACGCTCGCTGGATCGCCCCCACCGATGACGAGCGGTTGACGTTGGTCACTTGCTGGCCCTATACCAACAACACCCACCGGGTCGTCGTCGTGGCCAAACCAGGTTAGGTGAATCATGGACCATTGTGTTTTAGCTATAGACACGGCCACGCAGACGGCCAGCATAGCCCTCTACGACGGGGAGCGGGTACACAGTGAGGAGACCTGGCGCTCGGAACGAAATCATACCGTAGAGTTGATGCCCAGCCTGGTGCGCCTGTTGGACCGACAGGGGGTTTCGCCCCGGGAGCTGACGGGGGTGGTGGTGGCCCTGGGGCCGGGCTTTTTCACCGGCCTGCGCATCGGGTTGAGTGTGGCCAAGGGTCTGGCCTTGGCCCTGAAAGTGCCGCTGGTGGGCGTCCCAACCCTGGACGCTTTGGCCTACGCCCAGACCGGCCAGAGTTTGCCCCTCTACGCCGTGGTGCAGGCCGGACGGGGGCGAGTTTGCACCGCCTGCTACCGGTGGAAAGGGGGACAGTGGCGGCGGGCCACGGACTACCGCATCACTACTCTGACCGAGTTGTGCCGGCAAGTCGAGGAGCCCACCCTCTTCTGCGGCGAAATCGAGGCCGAGGGTGTTCGGTGCCTGCGGGAGAACCTTGGCCGGCGGGCTGTGGTGGCTTCACCGGCTTCGTGCTTGCGCCGGGCCGGATACCTGGCCGAGTTGGGTTGGCAGCGCCTGAAGCGGGGCCAGGCCGACGACCCCGCTACCCTCTCGCCCATCTACCTGCACCATCCTAAAAACTAGCATCCTCCCGCAGGTTCAGGGATAGTTTCAAGTAGAAGGTAACTACCCAGGCATGGTTGATTTCAAGCCCCCTGCGAAGCGGGGGGTCGGTGATAGCCGGCCCACGCTTCTACTCACACCTGGTAACCCGGCATAGCTGTGATCTCACCCCCGCCTGCGAC
>JAOZOT010000713.1 GCA_029933115.1 Anaerolineae bacterium
AGGAGGTAGAATATGACGAAAACTGCTACTGCTCTTCGCTCCTCTCATCGAGCCCCTCTTTGAGGCCATTGACCGGGGAGACCTCTCGGCCGAGGTCTCGGTTCTCCTGGCGGGCGAGGTCCTGGCGGGAGCGAAGAAGGCTGCTGACAATGAGATGCTCCTGCGCTATCGTCACATTCTTGGCGAGTTCCCACACCTGACTTTGCACGATGCGGACGTGCAGGTGATGGAGAAAATGTCAGACCTGCGGGTGGCTTATGGCCTCAAGACTCCAGATGCCATCCACATGGCCACTGCCCTCTTGAATGGCGCCCAGGCCTTTGTCACCAACGACGCCGGATTGAAGCGAGTCAACGAACTCGATGTGCTGGTGCTGGAAGATTACGTTGAAGGGGGAGACAAATGCTGATCACAGGCGGGACCCTTATTACTTTCGGCCAGGCCAATACGGTCATAACTGATGGCGCACTCCTCATCGAAGGCGAGCGCATCGCCGACCTGGGGCCGACGGCAGAGCTTGTGGCCCGATACCCTGACGAGGAGCGGCTGGAGGCCCAGGGTAGGCTGGTCATGCCCGGCCTGATCTGTGCGCACACCCATTTCTACGGCGCTTTCGCCCGGGGCATGGCCATCCCCGGCCAAGCCCCCCAGAACTTTCCCGAGATCCTGGAGAGGCTGTGGTGGCGGCTGGACAAAGCCCTCTGGTCGGACGACGTCCGCTACAGTGCCCTGGTGTGCCTGATTGACGCCATCCGCCACGGCACGACCACCCTCATTGACCACCACGCCTCGCCCAACGTCATCGCTGGCTCGCTGGACATCATCGCCGAGGCCACCCTCCAGGCCGGGGTGCGGGCCTGCCTGTGCTACGAGGTGACGGACCGGGACGGAGAAGAAAAGGCCAGGGCCGGCATCGCCGAGAACGTCCGTTTCATCGCCGAGGCCCGGCAGAGGGGAGACCCGCTGCTGGCCGGCACCTTTGGCCTGCACGCTTCGCTGACCCTGTCGGACGAGACGCTGAGGGAGTGCGTTGCGGCAGCCCAGGACCTGGACGCCGGCTTCCACGTCCACGTGGCCGAGGACCAGGCCGACGTCAAGGACAGCCTCAAGAAATCCGGCCTGCGGGTGGTGGAACGGCTGAACAAGCTGGGCATCCTGGGTCCCAAAACCATCGCTGCCCATTGCGTGCACGTGGACGCCTACGAGATTGACATCCTGCGCGAGACGGGCACACGGGTGGTGCACAACCCTCGCTCCAATATGAACAACGCCGTGGGCACGGCCGACGTGGTGACCATGCTCAAGCGCGGCATCGAGGTCGGTCTGGGCAACGACGGCTTCTCCAACAACATGTTCACCGAAATGCACGCCGCCTATCTGGTGCACAAACTCAGCAAAAGCGATCCGCGGGTGATGGGCGCCGACCAAGTCATGCAGATGGCCTTTGCCCACAACGCGCGCACGGCCAAGCTCTTCTTCCCCGGCCCGTTGGGCGAACTCTCCGTGGGCGCCCTGGCCGACGTCATCCTGGTGGATTACGTGCCCACCACACCTTTGACCGAGGGCAACTTCCCCTGGCATATCATCTTTGGCGTGGACGGCACGGGAGTGGACACGACCATCGTTGGCGGTCGGGTGCTGATGCGGAACAAGGAGCTTTTGACCCTGGACGAGGAAGAAATCTGCGCCAAATCGCG
>JAOZOT010000199.1 GCA_029933115.1 Anaerolineae bacterium
ATGTCCCACTCGATCACCTACCCACGTTTACATGCTGACTTGCCGTGCAGGGCTACCTATTATTATTTGTAAGGAGGAATTGGTTATGAGACTTGCGACCAGAATGAGCAGGCTGGGCACTGAGACGGCCTTCGAGGTGTTGGCCAAGGCCAAGGCTTTGGAGGCTCAGGGGCGGGAGATTATCCATCTAGAGATCGGAGAGCCCGACTTTGACACGCCGCGCAACATTGTTGACGCAGCCATTAGGGCTCTCAACGAGGGCCAGACTCACTACACCCCTTCAGCGGGCATCTTGCCTTTCAAGGAAGCCATTGCCGCGGAGGTGTCATCAACGCGTGATATAGATGTAAACCCCAATCAGGTTGTGGTGACGCCAGGTGGCAAACCCATTATGTTTTTCACCATTCTGGCCCTGTGTGAAGAGGGGGATGAGGTCATTTACCCCAATCCCGGCTTTCCCATCTACGAGTCCATGATTAACTTTTCTGGAGCCAAAGCGGTGCCGCTCCCACTACGGATGGAGAAAGAGTTCCGTTTCGACATTGACGAGTTCAGGGAACTGGTCGGCCCCAAGACCAAGTTGATTATTATCAATTCACCGCAGAATCCCACCGGGGGGGTGTTGGGTTGGGATGAACTACGAGCTATAGCTGAGATCGCCATAGAGAACGACATCATGGTTCTCTCTGATGAAATCTACTCTCGTATCCTGTACGAGGGCGAGTTCATCAGCATCACCAGCATCCCCGGCATGGTGGAACGGACCATTATCCTCGATGGTCATTCCAAGACCTATGCCATGACCGGCTGGCGGCTGGGATATGGCGTTATGCCTGAGGAGCTGGCCGAGCACATCACTCGCCTGATGACCAATTCCAACTCTTGCACGGCTGCCTTCACTCAGTACGCCGGCATCGAGGCTTTGACAGGCCCCCAGGAGGATTCGTACAAGATGGTCGAAGCCTTCCGCGAAAGGCGTGATGTCATCGTCGAGGGCTTGAACGAGATCCCAGGCTTCAAGTGTCTGCTCCCGAAGGGTGCTTTCTACGCTTTTCCCAATATTGAAGGGACAGGCAAAAGCTCCAAGTTTCTGGAAGATTATCTGTTGAACGAGGCTGGGGTAGCCACTCTCTCCGGCACCTCATTTGGGAAGTACGGCGAAGGCTTTTTGCGTCTCTCCTATGCCAATTCGGTAGAGAATATCAAGAAAGCTATCGAGCGCATGAAAGAGGCCATAGCTAAGCTTTGAGTTCTCGTGGGGTAGCCAGGGCCGCTTTGAAAGCAAAAGCCCTGCCGGACAGCAGCACCTGTCTGGCAGGGCTTTTCTACAGGCTTTTATATTCACCAGTTGCGACACCGGACTAGTTGTAAATCTTCGGCTTCGGGGTCGGGTACTTCATATACCAGCCAGAGTTGCCCCCATTTTTGCAAGAGGAAATGTGTGCATCGGGTTTCTGGGGAAATTTCGACTTCCTTGTCAATGATCACACACCAGATCTCTATGTGTTCCGGATCGTATTGGGCCTCTCCGCCGGGTAGCCTCTGCCTGACGCCGATGCGAGGGTATGAGTGGGTAGTGAGGCGGAAGTCTATCAAAGTTCCTTGCCTGGCCGATACAATCGTGTAGCTAAAATCCGGGCCTTCAAGTTTTTCGATGAACTCGTCCAGTCTTTGCTTTGCTTCGGGGGGAAATTTCGCCGGCCTAATGTTCACATAGATTCCCAGGGCAGTGATCAAGAGTACCAGAATAGCGCATCCTACTTTCTTGTTCAGCATCTTGTTCCCTCCCTTAACTGCCAA
Source organism: Anaerolineae bacterium (assembly GCA_029933115.1). Classification (GTDB taxonomy): domain Bacteria; phylum Chloroflexota; class Anaerolineae; order E26-bin7; family E26-bin7; genus E26-bin7. The sequence goes on from JAOZOT010000199.1 coordinate 1,801, forward strand.
CGCCAAAGATGCCGGGGGCATAGATAGCCAGGCTGAGCAAGGCATCGGTCGAGGCGAAGACCAGGAAGGCCGGGAAGAGAGTCGCCCTCTCGGCGCGGCGTCTGTAGGTGTATAGGGCAACCAAGGCCAGGATGAAGATGATGAAAGGCACCACTATGGCCAGTACTGAAGATAGTTGAGGCAGTGCCTGGCTCAGGAAAGGGATGCGGAGGAAAGAACCGGGCAGGAGCACGAGCTTGGTGCCCGTATAGAGGACTATGGCGATGCCCAGAGCTATTTTGACGCGCTTCGAATCCAGTTCCTCCTCACCGGCAAAGACGTAAAAGAGTACGAGCCAGAGTAGTGGGGGAAGAAGCCAGAGCACCACCCAGGGGATAAGAGCCACCCCGGCGAGCATCCCCAGAATCAGGTCGGCCACTTTCAGCAGCACGTCTTGAAAGCTCGTTCTGTCGAGCCAGACCTTCGCCGAGGGTGAGGTGCTGGCGTAGTAGACGTCATACCGCCCAAAGCCAGCAGCGTCAAGCCAAGCCAGATGCAGGTTTGAGGTGGGGTCAGCTACCAGGGTGGACCGCAGGGAGATGGACTTGGTTTTCGCAGCGAGTTGGTAGCCTGTCATCTCACCTTTGCTGAAAACGGCCATAACAGGTTGCATGGTAGATTTGCCGATGCTCAAGGGCGCCGGTGCTTCGGCCGTAGCGGGCCGTAAATCCGCAGGGCTTAACCACACGTCAAACACGGCAGCCAATTCATTTCGTTGCTCCCCGGCTACGGAGGGCATGGTTATAAAGTCGCTGTCCGCTATCCCTATTCGCGTGGGGGTGAGAGGGACAGGTTGTCCCAGGGGAAAGCTTACGTAATGCGCCCGGGCAGTTCCCTGCTCCAGGCCGGCCCTTTGCTCGATCGCCCAGAAGATATAGACGTTGTCTGTGTCGAGTCCCAGCACAGGCCCGTACAGGGTTGCATGTGCCCCTGTGCCGAACTGAGTCAGCTTGTTACCTGTAACCGGTTTCAAGGTCTGAAAAACAGCGTAGTAGAGCTCGTGGTTTTGAGGCGAGGGTTCCTGAAGCCAGGCCAGGTGGATAGCGCCTGAACTGTCCGCCTGGGCGGAGAACTGGGTCCCTTGAGGTATTACCAGAGCGGGAGAAGAAGTGGCGTCTCCTCGCTCGTCGAGGCTGAGGTTGTAAATGCCTTCCTCACTTACCCAAAAGACCTCGATTTGTCCCTCCTGGCCGAGGCACATTTGATAGCTTTCTACCTCTTTTCCTGATGGGGAAAGACGGGTAGGCTCGGAGAGTGCCTGGCCATCGCGGCCCAGGAGGAGGTGAAACAAGCTTTTCACGCCACTTTCACGGGCCAGGCAAGCCAGGTGCATGTTGCCTAGTTTATCCAAAAGGAGTTGGGGTTTGTGAGGGTCAGACAAAGGGATGGCGAGGTCTTTTTCCGTTGTGATCTTGGCCTGATCGTCCAACTGGGCGTAGTGCAGTCGGCCCGCTTCTTCACCTTTGGTGTACCAGATCAGGTGGACGTGTCCTTGTCCGTCAACTTGTAGGGCTACGGGTTGGTTGAGGGAGGACACGCCGATCCGCAGCCCCCGGCTCCAATCGGGCGAAGGCTTATCGCTCCGGTCGGAGAGTACGGTGCACCCACCAAGGATAAGCAGCACAGCGAGTAGGATGCTGTGCTGTGCGAGCTTTTTGATCATGCCGGCTCTCCTGTTTGTGTCATCACAACATATACCACGTCTTGGCCATTATGGTTCAATCTGTTCAATTCCCTTTGTCTGTTTTACTCTCCTCCGCGAACACTTCGGCCGTAAAGACGTAGAACCGGGTGCCTTCTTTTTTCCACGCATCTTTGGATAAACCCGCCTTTAGGCAAAGGTTCTCCAGCATTTCCTCTCGGCTCCAACCCTGCTCCGGGGCTACCTGGGGTAGGTAGACGGCCTGCTTCAGCCCTCGACGGATGATCACCCCGTGCCGACCGACCTGGATCTGGTCAACGCTTTCCACCTGCTCCAGGGGAGAGAGGACGGAGATTTCGATCTCGATGTCCGACAACTCGTCCTCAGTCACAGGGGGGAAGCGCCGGTCGCTGACCGCGGCCGAGACGGCCACGTTCTGCACAACCAGATACAATGGCCTGTCACCGATCAGGTGTCCGATACAGCCTCGCAACTCACCGTGTTTCTTGAGAGTAACAAAGGCCCCCCTCTCCTGAAGGAGGCCCGGTTGGGTTACTGTAAGGTGAGGGAAGGCCCCTGTCTCCAGAAAATGGGTGATGGTCTGCCGGGCTATGCTCAGAAGCTCTTTTTTGTCCTCGGTGCCGAGGGGGACGGCTTCCACTGACTCAGGAGGGGTAGGCATGACAAAGCCGGTGGGGTTGCCTTCCCCCCGCCAGAATACCACTGCCCCATAGCCCACCACGCGATCTCTTTCGCCAATGGGGACGTCACCGGAGTTGGCGTATTTGAGCACTGTGGCTTGATTGGCGCCCAATTGGGGGGCGGCCAGCATAGTTGTAAGGACCGAGCCTTTGCTGCACATAGTTGTGGCCAGGTCGGGGATGCCTTTGCCCATCCACTCGCGGTCTGTATCCAGCAGCACCTGAGGGTCCATGGTCTCGATGGCAGCCAGCATAGCTGCGTCTGAGGCGCGGGCGTCGTCGTAGGCCGGCCAATGGGCCAGGTCGGTGCTGGCCACGATGAGGGCTTTGCGGTCGGCCAGTGCTTCCACCAGAGCCCGGCCGAGGACTTCTGCGGTCTCCAGGGAATCATCGTGCAGCACGATGGGCACCACTTTGAAATCGCTGCCCAGCACCCGTTGCAGGAAAGGTATCTGGTTCTCGACGGGGTGTTCACTCTCGTGGCCGGCGCGGTCGAAAAGGATGCGCGAGTCGGCGGCCAGGAGGACTGCAGCCACTTCCTCGTCAACGGGCACTGCACCCAGTGGAGTCTCGTAGGCTCCTCGCGCCCAGACAGCGACGGGGGCGCTCCCGCGCCCCGTGTGAGTGTCACCGATGACCACGACGGTCTCGTAGTCGAGCCCCTCGATTTGCTTGTAGGCGTAGGCCGCCACCCAGCCGGAGTAGATGTAGCCAGCGTGGGGCACGATGAGAGCGATGGGTTCGCCCTCGATCTTTTCGGCGTCCTTCTCGGCCTCGGCCAGGTAGCTGTCAACCATGGCCGCCAGTTTCTCTGGATCGCCGGGGAACCACATACCGGCTCCCTGGCAGGGATGGATGTCTTTGGGTGATAATGTGGCGGTCGGGGAGGCTGTAGATTCCGGCGGAGCACCTGTCGTGGGTGAAGTCGAAGAAGTGGCTGGCGGCCCAGGCGTGGCCGATGGCGCGCCGCAGGCGACGAGTAGTAGAATCATTACCAGGCCTATGACAAGTGAGGCTCTCATTTTCATGTCTATGCCTCCTGGCTCAGAGTGTTGTCAAGCACATTCAGATGGTGGGTACTTTACAATTCCTGAGAAATCGGGTATTATTACACCTGGAGACGACAGACCAATGTCGAGCGCACAGAATTCACTTGTGGAGGTGAGCCATGTCAACTCCCGTACCAGTTAAAATTACCGAAGAGGGGCTCTTACTTCCCCGCCAGGTATATCAAGACCTGGGTGAAATCGAGGTCTTACGCTGCCCTGACTATATCCTCATTAAATCCAAAGTCATGTATAACCGAGACCTGCGCGCTCGGGTAACGGAGATACTGCGTAAGGCTGGATTGCTTGTCAAACCAACGTGGAAACGGCCGCCCACGGTGCCACCGGAAGAGCGAGCCGAGCTGGCCAAAAAATTTAGCCTTGGCAAACCGCTCTCAGAGATCATCATCGAAGAACGTGAGGAAAACTGGTGAGCAACTATTACCTGGATACCAGCGCTCTGGTCAAGCGATATATTAATGAGACCGGGAGTGCCTGGCTCAGGGCACTGGTAGACCCTGCCCTTTCCCCGGTACTGATTGTGTCGCAATTGCTCATTGTTGAAATGACCAGTGCATTCAACCGCCGTCTCCGCGAAGGGACTGTCAATCGGGACGATTACACACGAATGATGGATGCTTTTCGTGACGATTGTCTGGTTGAGTACAGGATCATGCCACTCAATGGATCCATCATTGACCTGGCTTGTGAGTTGCTGGAGCGTCATCCGTTGCGGGCGTATGATGTCATTCACCTGAGTACGGCGATTGTGATCAATCGTCTGCTGGTAGCTCACGAGATGCCAACCCTGACCTTTCTGTGCGCTGACAAGCGTTTGCTTGATGCCGCCACGGCCGAGGGGCTAGCAGTGGACAACCCGAATGAGCATCCATGATGAACCTTCCTCAATAGTCAGACGGCCCCATCGGCTGCTCCGTCCCCTCACCTGGTTTCGCCTCCCCCCACACCCCTGGGATAGGGTTCCCGCAGTACTCGCACTTTCCATCCACAATGTGATAGTCTACCACGGCGAAGCCCATACGCCGGATGATCATCTCGCCACAGCGCGCACAATAGGTGTGGTCGCCGGGGTGACCAGGCACGTTGCCCACATAGGCGTAGTTGATGCCCTCCTCCATAGCCATGGCCCGCGCCCGCTCCAAGGTCTCCACTGGCGTAGGCGGCAGGTTCTTGAGCTGGTACTGGGGATAGAAGCGGCTGAAGTGGGTGGGCACGTCTGGCCCCACGTTGTCCACGATCCAGCGGGCCAGTTCCCGCAATTCGTCTTCGTCATCGTTCAGGGTGGGCACCACCAGATTGACGATCTCCAGATGGACACCTTCCTCGTGGATGATCTTGATGGTTTCCAGCACCGGCTCCAGGGTGGCGAAGCAGACCTTCTTGTAGAATTCCCGGTTGAAACCTTTGAGGTCAATCTTGAT
>JAOZOT010000714.1 GCA_029933115.1 Anaerolineae bacterium
ATAATTTCTTAAGGCTCATGAACTCAGGGCGACTGAGGAGTGCCAAACCGATGGACAAACCAACAACCTATGGCGTCGTGCTTTTCCCCTCCACCAGCGCCGCCATCCGTGCCGAGAAGCTCACACAAAAGGCCGGGCTAAAAGTCAAGCTCATCCCCGTGCCCCGCCAGTTAAGCTCCGACTGCGGCATCTGCCTGCGTTTTGAGTGGGATCAGGCGGACGTGGTTCGCTCAGTCCTGGAGGCGAAAGGCGTGGAAATCTGGGGAATACATCGAATTGAAATAGGGCCTGGGTCTCAGAGGAGCGTTTTGGGGCAGTAAAGCTATAGAGGAGACTGAGATGGATAACAAGCCTGGCGAAGGACAACCAATTCGCCTCACAGCGCTGACCGGTGCCGCGGGCTGAGCGGCCAAGCGAAGCCCCGAGGCTTTGGCGCAGGTCCTGCGCCCTTTGCAAAATCTGTTTCGTCCAGAGGACTACCCCGCACTGCTGGTAGGTCTGGAAGTGGCCGACGACGCAGCCGTCTATCGCCTCAACGAGGAACTGGCCATCATCCAGACCTTGGACTTTTTCACCCCCATTGTGGACGATCCCTACGAGTATGGAGCCATCGCCGCAGCCAACGCCATGAGTGATGTCTACGCTATGGGCGGCGAAGTGGTGCTGGCCCTTAACATCGCTGCCTTTCCCCCCAACCTGCCGACCGAGGTCATCGCCGAGATCTTGCGCGGCGGAGCCGAAAAGGTAGCCGAGGCCGGCGGGGTCATCGCCGGTGGCCATACCATTGACGACGAAGAACCAAAGTACGGGCTGGTGGCTATGGGCCTCGTCCACCCCGACCGGATCACCACCAAGGCCGGAGCTAAGCCGGGTGATGTCCTTGTGTTGACCAAACCCCTGGGCGTGGGTATCATCACCACCGCAGCCAAAGGCGATGTGGCCGACCCGACCCACCTGCGTCGGGCCGTGGAGAACATGCTCACCCTCAACCGCAAGGCCGCCCGTTTGATGCAACAAGTCAGCGTCCACGCTGCTACTGACATCACCGGCTTTGGCTTCCTGGGTCACTCCGCAGAAATGGCCCAGAAGAGCGGCGTAGGGCTGCGCTTCTCCGTAGACAGGTTGCCCTTCCTGGACGGGGCCCTGGAATACGCCGAGAGTTGGCTCTTCCCCGGCGGAGCTTGTCGAAATCAGGAGTTTTACCTGCCTGGCGTCCGCTTTGCTCCTGACGTCTCAGAGGAGATGCAGATGCTCCTTTTTACCCCAGAGACCTCAGGGGGGCTGCTCATCTCCCTGCCGCCGACGGAGTGGGAGCGGCTCCGGGCACTGTTCGACGCTGAACATCAACCATATTGGCCGGTGGGGGAAGTGGTTGAGGGCGAAGGGATAGAGGTGCTCCCTTGATAGGCCCCGCTCTGAGAAGCAGCGGCCTTTCACCACGGGCTTGCAGGAGGAGCAAAGCTGCCATCCGGCCGACGGGGAACGGCCTGAACGCTATGGACGTTTAGCCAGATCAAACTTTACAGAGTACCATACATTTCTCGCCTCGGCGTATTGGCAGTCATACACCTCGTGAATGCCCGGCAAGCCCTCTTTGTCCACATCGCTGCAATGGATGTGCACGTTGCTGTAGATGTTATTGTCACCATCCAAGAGCTGCCATTCCAAGCCAGGCCCCGCCTGGACA
>JAOZOT010000200.1 GCA_029933115.1 Anaerolineae bacterium
TTGAGCGAGGGGGATTATGGCGTCAGCCTGCTCAACGACTGCAAGTACGGCCACGACGTGCGAGGCAATGTCATCAGGCTGACCCTGCTGAGAGGCCCCACCTATCCCGACCCGGACGCCGATCAGGGCGAGCATCGCTTCATCTACAGCCTGCTGCCCCATCGCGGCGACTGGCGCACGGGCACCGTGCCGGCCAGTTATGCTCTGAACGACCCGCTGATCGTGCGGCGAGTGTCGGGAGGGGGTGGCGACTCAACCCGACTGTCGTTGCTGGCCGTTGACGTGCCGAACGTCGTCATCGAAACCGTCAAACAGGCTGAGGATGGCCAAGGATTGATCGTGCGCCTATACGAGAACGAGCGCTGTCGGGGGCCGGTGATGCTGCGGGTGGGCTTCCCTCTGACCGGCGCTTACCGCTGCAATCTGCTGGAGGAGAACGAGGCCCCGCTGTCCATCATCCAGAATACGGTGCGTCTTACGGTGGAACCTTATCAGGTCACGACCTTGCGGCTGGTACCCGCGCTTGAGGATCAGCCGAGCCTGAGGTGAGACAATGAGGTTGCAACGCTACGAGGGAAATCCTATCCTCACGGCGCGGGATTTCCCGCGTCCGGTCAATTCCGTCTTCAACGCCGGCGCCGCCAAATACGGCAATGAGTACATCTTGCTCAACCGCGTCCAGGGCCTTGATGGGACCTCATGCCTGTGGGTGGCGCGCAGCCGAGACGGGTACCACTTCACGCCCGATCCCGAGCCCGCGATGGTGCCCTCGACTGAGGGGCCTTTCGCGCGCTATGAGGAGTATGGCATTGAGGACCCCCGCATCACCAAGATCAACAATGCCTACTACATTGTCTATGTCTGCTACTCGTCTTTCGGCTGTCGCGTGGGGCTGGCTCTGACCAGGGACTTCCAGTCGTTCGAGAGGGTAGGACTCATCTCATTGCCAGACAACAAGGATGCTGTGCTCTTTCCAGAGAAGATCGGGGGCCGATACGCGCGGCTCGACCGCCCCATGACGGTGATCGGTGGGCGGAGAGATATATGGATTTCGTACTCCCAGGATCTGCTCTACTGGGGTGACGCGTGTGTGGTGATGACACCCCGCCCTGGGCGATGGGACAGTGAGAAGATCGGCGCCGGAACTCCGCCCATCAAGACGGAAAAAGGGTGGCTGTTAATCTACCACGGTGCGTGCAGGACGGCGAGCGGTAAGGTTTACCGGCTGGGCGTGGCGCTCCTTGATCTTGAGAACCCCTCCAAGGTCGTGGGACGCGCGGAGGAAGCTATCCTCTATCCCGCTGCTCCGGAGGATTTCCTGGGGGATGTTGGGAACGTAGTCTTCACTGGTGGCGCTATCCTCGAGGACGATGGGGAGCTGAAAATCTACTACGGCGCCGCCGATCAGGTGATGTGCTTGGCGACGGCCAATGTAGATGACCTCATAGCGCTGTGTCTAAAAGATATGGAAAAATAAGGAGTCATTATGCTTCGAGCAGCACTCATCGGCTGCGGAAACATTGGCGCGGGCGGACACCTCCCCGCCTATGCTCTCATCCCGGAAGTGGAACTGGTAGCGGTGTGCGATGCGGTGGAGACCCTGGCTCACACCGCCGCCGAGCGTTCAGGAGCCACGGCTTACACCGATTATCGGCAACTCCTGGAGCGCGAAGACATCGCCATGGTGGACGTGTGCCTGCCCACCTATCTCCACGCGCCAGTGACTATCGCCGCTTTGGAGGCGGGAAAGCACGTCCTCTGCGAGAAGCCGATGGCGCACACTCTGGAGGCCGCCGAGGCCATGATCGAGGCGGCGGAGAAAGCAGGCGTCAAACTGATGATCGGGCAGGTGCGCCGCTTCGACCATCGCTACGTGAGCATCAAGGAGCAGATTGACGGTGGCAAAGTGGGTCGTCCCGTATTTATCCGGCGGGCGGAGCGGCAGTTCCTGCCCTTTCCGTCGGAGGCCTGGCAGTGGGACCCCCGGCGGGGCGGCGGGGTGATCCTGGACATCGGCGTGCACGTCACCGACCTGTTCCGCTGGTACTTTGGCCAGGAAGCGGTCGAGGTCTACGCGATAGCGAAGTCGGTGAGGCAGGCGGCCAGGGAAGCCGGCAGTTACGATCACGCCATGATCACGTGCAAGTTCGACGGGGGTGGGGTGGGCTTCGCCGAGGCCAGTTGGGCCTACCCGCAGGGTTTTGGCGGGACGCTTTATGCCCAGTTGGACGTGGTGGGCACAGAGGGGAAGGTCCAGTACGCTGACAAAGACACCAATCCGATGCTGGTCTACACTCCTGAAAAAGGCCACGAACTACCCCGTTACTTCAGGTTCATGTCCACCACGGAGTACGCTTTTGAAGAGGAAATCCGCCACTTTGTGCGCTGCGTCATCGAGGATCAGCAGCCTCTCATCAGCCCGCAGGACGCCCGCGCCGCTCTGGAGATGGCCCTGGCCGCACAGCGCTCGGCGGAGACGGGAGAGCCGGTCAGGTTGGCTCACTCGACGTCCAGAGGATAAAGGCGGAGTTCAGGCATGGGGAAGTGCTTGGGGTTAGTCGTGGTCAATGTGAGGTCGTGGTGCAGGGCCGTGGCGGCGATGACAGCGTCAGGGAAGGAGAGTTGGACGCCCTGGCGGGCGTACTGGTAAATCAGGCGCCCGGCCCGGTCGGCGATGGCCTCGTCCACCGGCAGGTTCTCCAGCGAATCGAGCAACTCCATCGTGCGCTCCTCCTCGTGATGACGCATCCCGGCCAATACCTCCGTCCGCGTGGCGACGGAGATGCATGTACGTTCCCTCTTCTGATCCAGAACGTCTAGGAAGTCCAGAGCCTTTGGGACGCTGCGGAGGGCGAGGATAAGGATGTTGGTATCCAAGAGATGCTCAGCCACCGCGCCTGGCCTCCTCAATGATCTCATCCCAGGAGCGGGGCATCCACGTCTCACGCAACCGGCGGACATAGCGGTTCACGTCTTCCACGGTCATCAAATCGGGGTGGTCTTCATCGGACCAGGCCGGTTCACGGCGCAACTCTCCCAGCACTTTTCTGAGCCTGAACCGCCGGAGCTCTTCCTTTGTGGCCTCGACGATAAATCTATTCCGCTCTCGACGGGGAATGTAGCGCCTGAGCTCTTCCAGCAGCGAGACGGGGAAGGTGACGTTGATCCGCTTGGTCGCTTCCGTAGCCATCACCACCTCCAAGCAGACTTCCGAAGTCTCCGAGGCTTCGGAAGTTTTACCCCAAATTATGGTGTAAATATTTTACACCAAATAGAGGTGTATGTCAAATGAGTGAAAAAATCGGCTTAGGCATCGTGAGCTACGCTCACCCCCACGCTCCCAAATACGCTGCCGCCATCGCCGCCCACCCCCAGGCCGACCTGGTCGGCATTGCCGGGCTGGGAGCCAACCCTGATCTGGCCGCCGGGGAGGCGAAGCGGTACAACGTCCCCTACTACGCCGACTACCGGGAGTTGCTGGCGCGGGAGGACCTGGCGGGGGTGTACGTGGGGACGGAGCCCACGCGCCACCTGGGGGTGGTGCAGGAGGCTGCAGCCAGAGGCAAACATATCCTCTGCGATAAGCCCATTGCCCTGAGGCTGGAGGAAGCCGACGAGATCATCCGCCTGTCCAGGGAAGCCGGAGTGAAGCTGATGGTGCCCTTTAACCCTCGCTTTCAACTCCCGGTGATAAAGGTGAAAGAAGCCCTCGATAGCGGCCAGGCAGGCGAGATGGTTTCCATCTTTGCCATCAAATACGGCAAGCTGCCGACTAAAATCCCTGGCCCGGGAGAATTCGGCTGGTTTCTGGACCCCGATCAAGCCGGAGGTGGGGGCTTCCTGGACATCGGCATTCACGCCGTGGACGCCCTGCGCTGGCTGGCAGGAAGCGAGGCTCGCCGGGTATATGCCCACGTCGGGGCGGTGCTCCATCAGAACCTGGCGGTGGACGACCTGGGACTGATGACCGTCGAGTTTGAGAACGGCGTGGTGGGTGCCCTGAGCGCCGGCTGGGCCAACCCCGATGGCTACCCCACCTGGCTGGATGTGCGCTTCGAGATTCTGACCACCAAGGGCGCTTTCCTCATTGACAGCCCCTATCACGATTACACCTGCTATTCTCAGACCGGAGTGGAGAAGGGTTACTGGTGGCGAAAGGACGTGGACGGCCTGGTGGACGAATTCGCGCGGGCCATCCGTGATGATCGGGAGCCGGCCATCACCGGGGAGGATGCCCGCGCAGTGTTAGCCATCGTCCTGGCCGCCTATGAGTCGGCGCGGACGGGCCAGGTTGTCACCCCGCCTTGAAAGAACCACGATGACCACCATAGCCATCCTCTCCACCCGCCTTTACGGTCAGGACGGTGTGTCCGTCGAGGCCCGCAAGTGGGAGCGGGCCTATCGTTCCCTGGGCTGTGAGACAGTCCTCATCGCCGGTGAGTTGGGAGCCACCGACACCCCCCACATGGTCATCCCGGAACTGGCTTTCACCCACCCCCAGATTATCTCTCTCAACGAGCGCGCTTTCGGCCCCCCTTTGGCCGTCTCTGAGCGCAAGAACCTGCGCCGTGAAATCGAGGCCCTGGCCGACACTATTGAGAGGCAATTGCAGGCTGCGCTGGCCTGCTTGAGGGTAGATGTCCTCAGCGTGGAGAACGCTTTGGCTATCCCCATGAATCTGCCCCTGGGCCTGGCCCTACAGCGCCTCATCGCCGGAGGCCAGACAACCATCGCCCGTCACCACGACTTCTACTGGGAGAAGGAGCGGTTCCGCCGCAACAATGTGGGCTGGCTGCTCCGGGCTGCTTTTCCTCCCTCTCAAGGCCCCATTCGCCATGTGACCATCAACGACCAGGCCCGCCGTGAGCTCTACCAGAAGCGAGGTGTAGATGCCCAGTGGGTGCCCAACGCCTTCGATTTCGATTCGATCCAGGGAATAGATAGCTACAACCGTGACCTCCCCCAATCCCTGGGCGTTGTGCCAGACCACAAATTGATCTTGCAACCAACGCGCATCGTACCGCGCAAAGGCATCGAACGCTCTATCGAGTTGGTGGCTCGCCTGCGGAACGACTATGGTCTGCCGGGCACCCTGGTCATCAGCGGGCCGGCCGGCGATGAGGGACGGACCTATGCTGATGAAATACAGAGCAAGGCCGAATCCCTGGGTGTGCCACTGATCTGTGCCGCCGACCGCATCGGCCTGGAGCGCGAAGTGGTGGAAGGCCGCAAAACGTACGCTATCGGCGACGCCTACGCCCACGCCGACCTGGTGACCTTCCCCAGCGATCAGGAGGGGTTCGGCAATCCGGTGATAGAGGCAGCAGTCTACTGCAAACCCCTCTTCGTCAATCGCTACCCTGTTTTGGATGACATATTGAACCTGGCAGGGGGAGAGTTCGATTTCATCGTTATCGAGGGCTCAGTAGACGATGAAGCGGTGGCCCGCGCCAACCATCTGCTGACCGATCCGCCGGTCAGGGAGCAGGTGGTGGCCCACAACTTCCAGGTAGCTCGCCGGCACTTTTCTATGGAACATCTGCCGCACAAGCTGAAACTGCTATTGGAGAGTTTCAACAACGGGTCAATTGTGGTATAATAGCACTAGCCACACGGTCAAAATCACGAGAGGCAATACCTGTGCAGTTCGGGGTAGAAGCCCAACCGCCTGTGGCGCCTGTGCCGCAATAGTGGCGCAATAGTGCCGCGTTAGGCGTTGACGGCTCAGTAATGGTCATAAGTGGAGAGGTACTGGGGAGCGCGCTAAAAAACGCGGTCAGGCGGAATAGGACAGGCCGACATCTAATCGGTATCCCCGGTTGCAGCAACGTTTGAGATTTGAGAGGCGAAGTCGGGTCGGGCCCAGATGACAATGCCTTCGCCGAAAACGTTGTCCAGATAGGCCGGGTCCAGGGTCTCCAGGTCACGGAGATTGGCCATAACAAAGGAGAAATCGTAGTCGGAATCGGTGCGCATGGCTGCCTCAACACAGATGCGGGCCACCATGCATCGTTCCTCGCCCAGTTCTGGTCGGTGGTCAGTGTCAAACAACAAAAACAGGTCAACGTCGCTTTCTTCATGCAGCTCGTTGCGCACAGCAGAGCCGTAGAGGACGACGCACAACAGGGAAGGGACCCGACCAATCTCGCTGGTGAATTCCTCGACGAGGTAACGTATCTGGGGGGGGATCACTTTGTCGCCCAGTCTCGGATGCTGGACAGCAGTTGTTGACATTTAGCTATCGTCTCCCCATCGCCCTGTTTTCCATACCAACGGCCCATCCGCAGCCCTTCGATCTCCAGGAAGAGTTGGGCGATGTCTGGGTATCCGTAATTCCGCAGCCGTCGGACAAGGCCAGCGTGTGTGTCAGAATGCTCGCCGTGGCGTATTTCCAGCGCGTAGGCGATATACTGCTGAGCTGCACCGTAGATGTTTTCAACGATGGAAGCCACATGCCGTTCCGGTTGGAGAGCAGCCAGAAGGTAGGCAATGGTCTCTTCCAGTTCCCTGGCTCGTTGAAGATGTCCGTCTGCGTTCATCGTTGCGCCTCCTGAGCGGTAATGGCGGCTGCCCTACGAGTAGTATAGTGGAAAACCGAACGGTTGTCAATACTGTCAGTCAGAAAAAGCGCA
>JAOZOT010000201.1 GCA_029933115.1 Anaerolineae bacterium
CTAAACTGTTACGGGCAATGCCCTCGGCCGGCCAGGTGTAATCTGGGAACGAATTGACGGGGGGGGCTGTACTTATAGCGTCTTCTGATAGGTCCGGTAGTGGCGGTAGACATACCCCCCCATCCGTTGGACCATACGGTTCATCATAACATTGTTCTCAGCCACCAGCGAGAGGTCCAACCACTCATACCCTTTAGCCAAAAGCCGGCGAGCCGTCTCCACGTAAAACAGCGCGTCAATGCCTCGCCCTCGATACTCCTCAAGCACGCCCAATATCTTGAAGCTGGCCACGTTAATGCGTCGCCTATACCACCACAGCTTGAGCAAGCCCCAAGGGGATAAACGGCCATTGACGTGTTTGAGAGCCCGGTTTATATCGGGTATTGTCACGGAAAACCCCACCGGCCGGCCGGCGATTTCGGCAAATAGAACCATATCGGGATCGAGGATCACCCGCAGGTCATCGGCAAAGCGGCGGAATTCGGTTTCATCCATGGGGACATAGTTGCGCATGTGGCCCAGAGCCTGGTTAAAGATCTCCATGGCGATAGCCAGCTCGTTATCCCAATCCTCCAGCCGAAGCTTGCGTATGGTGACCTTGGCTCTCCGGCGAAGGGCCTCTGCCACGCGCAGGATTTTGCGCGGCACATTGGCCATATCACCCTGTAAAGGGACCAGATCGCCACGGTAGGCGTAGGCATCGCGATATTTCTCCATGCCGAACCGCTCAATGAAACCGGCGTAATAAGGCGGTGTATGGCCGGTGAGCACCACCTGGGGCTGGTCGAAACCCTTGATGAGAACGCCAGGCGAGTCATCCATGGAAAAGTAAAACGGCCCGCGGATGACTTCCATCCCTCTACTTCGAGCCCAATCACAGGCGGCGGTCAGCAATGCCTCGGCGATGGAATAATCCTCCAGAACCTCGAAAAAGCCAAAGCCGGCGGCCTTCTCGTGCAAATAGGCATTGCTGCGATGATTGATCCAGGCCACGACAGTCCCTACTACCTCATCTCCCCGCCAAGCCATAAATGGAGCAGCTTCACCGTGATTGAAAAAGCTGCCCCGTTCTGGATCGAGCTCGCGCTCCCGTTGATGGATCAGAGGAGGCACCCACTGGGGATCGTTGCGGTAGATGCGCCAGGGGAAGCGGACCAGGATCCGACGGTCTCGCTCCGTCGTTACCGGCCGAACTCGCAAACTGCGCGATACACCACCAGCCTGTACATTTGTCATGAAGCTGCTCCTCGCTATTATTCTGTGCTGAAGAGAGACAGGACCTCCCAAAAAGCCCAAAGAATTGTACCAGAAAATCCCCTTTTCCACAAGGTAGACCGGACTACTGACAGCGTGTCTGAAAAATGCTCGTAGTGGCGACTTGAGTCGCTAATGATCGGTGCTCTGCGACTGAAGTCGTTACTACGAGCGCCGCCTCCCCCGAATTTTCAGACACGCTCTGAGACTTGACAGATTTCCAGGCTCGCCCTTGCCCTGAGTTTGAATTTGTGGTAAACTAACGGAAATTCGGAGGGGAATGGAAGGAGAGACACATTGATGAAAAAAAAGGGACGAGTTTTCAGCGGAGCCAGACCAACCGGGCGGCAGCACCTCGGCAACTACCTGGGCGCTATCCGAAATTACGTAGCCCTTCAAGACGATTACGAGTGCATCTACTGCGTGGTGGATCTGCACGCCCTGACCACTCTCACCGAGACGGAGCTTCTAAAAGAACACACCTACGATATGGTGCTCGATTGGTTGGCGGCAGGCATGGACCCCGAGCGCACTATCATCTTTGTCCAATCCCACGTCCCTCAGGTAACCGAACTGCACACCATCCTTTCCATGGTGACCCCTCTCGGGATGCTGACCAGGCTGCCCACTTTCAAAGAGAAAGTACGACAACAGCCCGATAACGTCAACTATGGCCTGGTGGGGTATCCGGTGCTCATGGCGGCCGACATCACCCTCTACAAAGCTGACACCGTGCCTGTGGGCGTGGATCAGGCTCCTCACCTGGAGTTCACCCGCGAGATCGTGCGCCGTTTCAATTATCACTTCGGCCCCGCCCTCATCGAGCCCCAAATCAAGCTGACCGACTTTCCGAAGGTCTTGGGCACCGACGGAGTCAACAAAATGAGTAAGAGCTTGAACAATCACATCGAACTGGCGTCCTCACCCGAAGAAATCCTGGAACGGGTCATGACCATGGTCACCGACCCGGCCCGCCGCTATCGCACCGACCCGGGGCATCCCGAGATATGCAATGTCTTCACCCTGCACAAACACTTTTCTCCTGAGGACACGCCTCAGATCGAGGCTGATTGCCGCCAGGCGACTATCGGCTGTGTGGAGCACAAAAGGCAGTTTGCCAAAGACCTGGCCGAGTACTTTGCTCCTTTTCGGGCCCGGCGTGCCGAATTCGCCGCCGACCCTAAATATGTGTGGGAAGTCCTGGCCGATGGAGCCGAGCGGGCCCGGGCCATCGCCAAAGTGACCATCGCTGAGGTAAAGGAAAGGGTAGGCTTACCGTAAACCGGGGGGCAAACTCTCGAGGAGGAAATCATGGAAATCGCTGTTGCAGACGGTGGAGACTGCTGATCTGTATTACAGGCCCATTTATGCCTTTGGGTATCTGTGATGGCCGAAGGACAAACGAGCCGTGATCGGACTCGACGGTTCGACGGGCGAGATACGCACCGGCGGCAAGGCCATCCGCCGGCAAGTGAGGAAAGTGCTGACCAGAGTAAGGAAGAGGTAATGCCAGCTCGCACCCTAAATGCGCAGGGGGCCTATCTGTGGATAGGCCCCTTTTGTATTTATGAATTCCATTTCTGCTATACCAATTTACTCAGATCCGCTGCTGCGCGCTTCATATCCAAGAAGAGCATACCCAGTTTGGCGTCTTTACGAGCCAGCACGGTAAGCACAGCCTCTTCGCCTACATCTAACAAGAGGACATAGCCGTTATCACCGCGGATGTAGACCTGGTCCAACGTACCGCGTCCCAACTCCGCAGCGATGCGCTCACCCAGAGACAGCATAGCTGCCGACATAGCCGAGACCCGGTCCTCTTCCACGTCAGGTGGCAGAGCTGAGGCCATAATCAGACCGTCAACGCTCACCAAAGCGGAAGCCTCAACGTCCGTCGAACTGGTCTGCAAATCCTTCAAACGATCTGTCATCTGCTCAGTCCTCGATTTCGCCATCGCCTATATCTCTCCTTTCTCTCTGGCTGCTACAGCCAAAGTACTCAAGTTGCCATCGAGCTAGGAGCTTCACCGAAATCTTTGAAAGCTCACCACCTCAGAACGGCTTTCCTCACCACCAATAATAGCACAACTCTGAAGTCATGTCAATTAAGAGGGGTCCGAGAAGAGAGCACAGCAAATCCAGCAGCAGGTAAACTGCTTCCTTTGCCAAGGGACAAGTAATGCGGTATAATCAGTGTATGCTCAACGAAGAACAACTCCGTATCTTTCTGCTGGTCTTCGCCGGACTGGCTGTCCTCAGTCTGGTAGCCGCTTTCCTGCTCATCCTCATGACTTACCGAGGACTGCGACGCTTGCGCCTGCCCTCCGACGCCGATTTCATGACCTGCCTGCGGACTGTGCCTATCTCGGTGGTGATCATTCTCGATCTGCTGGATTTTGGTCTGGACATCTTCTCTGTGCCTATCGCCTGGCTCATGCTGGGCAAACTGGGGCTCCAAGGCCTGAGAGGGATCACCGTGCTCGAAGAGTTGATCCCCGGTACGCAACTCTTGCCCACCATGACCCTGGCCTGGATAGGCATCCGCCTCTATGACAAATTCAGCAGCCGGCGAGACTATCAATGATCTTGATAACCGGAGCCACCGGCTTTTTGGGCCACAACCTGTGTGAATACTTGGCCGGCCACGGGGCCTCACTGCGGGCCCTCGTCCGCCCCACCAGCGACTACGCTTTCCTCCAAGAGCTGGACGTCGAACTGGCCTGGGGGGACCTGAATGATGCAAAGGCCGTAGCCGACGCCTGTGCAGGCTGCCGGGAGGTCGTACACGCCGGAGCCAAGTTCCGCCTCTGGGGACCGTGGGAAGAGTTCTACCGAACCAACGTGCTGGGCACTTACCATACCCTGGAAGCAGCCTGCCAGGCGAAGGTACGCCGTTTCATCCACGTCTCCACCGTAGCCGTCATCGGTCGCCCCATCCCTGGCCGTATCATTGACGAGGAACACCCCTGCGCTCCTCTGGACCACTATCAATACACCAAATTGATGTGCGAGAGGCTGGCCCTCCGCTACCACGCTCAGCGGGGACTGCCGGTCACTGTCATACGTCCAGGTGCTTTCTACGGCCCCTGGGGACATTATGGCCTCAATCGTCTCCTCTTCGACGATTTCCTGCACGGCATCCGCATCCAGGTTCACCACGGACGTCACATCACCTTCCCCGTCTACGTCAAGGACGTTTGCTGGGCCATCGAAGCCCTCCTGGAGAGAGGACGGCCAGGCGAAATTTACAACGTCTCCGGAGAGAGTATCTCCCACCGCCAGGCCGGCGACACCATCAGCCGGCTGGCGGGCAAAAGCACCTGGCGCTTCAACGCCCCTGAGGGTCTGATGGTCACCGTGGCCAGGATTATGGAAATCCTGGCCCGCTTTACCAAGCGTGAGCCCCGCTATCCCCTGAACCTGTACCCCTATATTTTCTACGACTGGCCGGTCTCCAGTGAGAAGGCCAGACGAGAGCTAGGGTTCCGGCCTACACCTTTCGAGGACGGAGCCCGCCAGACTTTGGAATGGTATCGGGCTAACGGCATCCCAGGCAATCTCTTTCGCACAATAGCATCGGCCCTCAGACGCATCCCCCCAAACTCGCTTCACGTCTTCATAGCCCAATTCGATAACCTGTGGCGTATCTGATCTCGCTCGTAGCGCAGGATCAGGCCGAGGCCCAGGGGCTTGCTGGGAGCAATCGGGTGATTTCGTAGCCGACGAAAGCTACCATCCCCAGGAGACACAGGACGCCAAACCAATCGCCCGTTCTGGTGTAAAAAGTACCGCCGGAGGGCGGCACAGGCACATCGGCCATCAGCACCATTTTGGTCCGCCTGTCGGTGGGGCTGGCAGCCAACACCCGCCCGTAGGGGTCAATGATGGCCGACCCGTAGCGCCAGTCAGCCTTGACGATGCTGACGCGGTTTTCGGCAGCGCGAAAGACATCGTGCAAAGGGTCAACGACGACCATAGGATGGAAATCATGAGTAGGGTGAGCCACCACCTGAGCCCCCTTGCGCACCAGTTTCCGGGTCGTGTCGGTGAAAGCGTTGTCGTAGCAGATGATGGTAGCCAGGGTGCCAAAAGGCGTCTGATAGGTGGGATAGGTGCGCTCCGTGATAAAAGCCTCGCCGGTGAAAGGGATGGGATGGTCCTGACCATAAACGCCCAGGAACTCCCCATCTGGCGAGATGACCGTAGCCTCGTTGCGCATACCAGGCACAAAGCCCAACCACCAGCCCAGGTTGCCTTCCTGCGGTAGAATGAAGTGAGTGCTCACCAGATAGATGCCCGTCTCTCGCACCAAGCGGACCAACCTGGCTTTGGTCTCCGGGTGCTCCTGCGGGTCCAACCACAGAGAAGCCTCAGGCCAGACCACGAGCTTTGCTCCCTTGGCAGCAGCCTCCCTGGTGAGAGGTTCCAGGTCGTCGAGGACGGCTTTGGCCATGCCCGGCCAATCCCTCCTCCACCACCGGTCGTAGAACCGGGCAAAGTCCCCCAGGTCTCCTCCTATTTGCACGGCGGCCACCCGCAACGATGAACTTTCCGCCGCCGCTTCTCTGCTCAGCAGAACAAACCCCACCCCATAAGCTCCCAGGATTACCACTACTGCAACGGCCAGAAGCAGTCTCACATTGGGGCCCTCACCCTCCCCCCAGCCCTTGATGACTGTGATGACTACCATCCCCAGCGCGTAGTTGGCCAGAATGACGATAAAGCTGACAAGCCATACTCCGCCCAGGCTGGCCAGTTGTACCAAAGGCAAATTGTTGTGTTGACTTATGTAAAGCATACCCCAGAGATGTCCCAGTTGAGCCTTGTGGCGCAGGTACTCGAAACCCACCCAGCCGACAGCAGGCACGAGCAAAAAGAAGCGATAGCCCGTTCGCTGATGAAAGCCCACCGTCGCGTTCGGAATACCGAGCAGAAAGATGACGCCTCCTACTATCAGAACACCGACGAGAGGGAGAAAGCCCACCAAGTCACCACGAAGGTATCCCAGGGGAAAAGTCTCAAGGAGAATGATTCCCATGAGAGTGGCCCAGGCGAGAGCTTGAAAGAGCTTGCCTTGCCAATCGGTGTTGGCAAAGACGAATTGGGCCACAATCACGGGCACAAAAGCTACCCAAGCCAGGTATCCGAGATCAAAAGGCGGGAAGCTGAGATAGAGCAGAATTCCTGAGATGACACTCAGGCCCAGGCCGAGGGCAAACCTTCTCACCTTGGCCGGGCTTTCGGTTGACGAGATGCTTGATTGGACTTTGTCCGGCATGAGGTCGCCTCCTTCCAGGGGATTGCTTGTCACGATGCACAGGTCCTGCATAGTATAGCACGAAGCCGCAAAGAAGGCAATA
>JAOZOT010000715.1 GCA_029933115.1 Anaerolineae bacterium
CGACGATGCGCGGGTGGGCGTGGCCCAGCGGCAGCGCGCCGTAGGCCATCATCCAATCCACGTAGCGATTGCCATCTACATCGTAGATGTGAGAACCTTCACCACGTTGGATGAAGAGGGGGTAGTCGCCGTAGTTGGCCGGTCCCCGCGAGGGAGAGCTACCGCCCTCAATCATTACCCGCAAGGCGCGTTGGAAAAGTGCTTTTGACTTGTGCGTTGTGTAGCTCACGAAAACTTCCTCCCATACTGAACTTCGTGAAACGTGAAAGCGTGGGGCGTGTTGCGCAGGAAACTCCTCACACTTCACGTCTCACATTTTCACGCAAGTTCACCCCGTATCGCTCCGCGTACTTCTGAAAGCGGGCTATCAACTCCTGCGCCCGGTCCTCGGCCTCGTCGGGCGTGAGCCGCTCACACTCGTAGCCCAGTTCGACGCGCAGCACCTCTGCCGCTTCAGGGCAGAAGACGACCGTGCCATCGGCCTCGATGCGCTCGATGCCGTCAAAGCGATGGGAGCGCTCGTTGATGACGATGGCCTCTGCCAGGGCGAGCCCTTCTATGGGCGCGGGTTGCACGCCCTCCCTGCTGGCAATGACCGGATAACCACCCGGCAATCCGTTGGGCGCCGGTGCGTGCAGCAGCGCTCCCTCTTCCGAGAGGAGAGCCCGCATCAGCCGCACTGTCGAGCCGGCGGTGAGGAAATGGGTCACCGGACCGGGCGGCAGGGGATAGGGAGCCAGCAGCAGTTCGTCGGCGTGGATGTTCTCCGTCACGTCCTGGCCTCCGTATTCGACGCGCAGGAAGTAGGGCGGGACCTCGCCCGTTGGTTCGCCGAAGACGACCGGCTCCAGAGCGTGGTGGGCCACCAGCAGCACGCGCACGGCGTTGAGCGGTGCGCGTAATCGTTCGGCAGCCAGCAGGCGTACTTTGGGCACAATTTCGTCGAGGTTGCCCACCCCACAGGTCGGCGCCAGGTCGAGATGGCTCAGGACACAGTTGACCACGTCGGGGAAAGGAGCGGTGAGGGTGATGCCACGATAGTTGGCCTCACGTAGGGCTTCCATCAGTTTCAGGGTCAGCGTCAGGTGGACGGGCAGCCACACGCCGAACCCGGCACTTTTGATGATGGCGGCCTGTTCGGGGGGCAGGAGGTCAGGCAGCCACCAGGTCTGCATGGTCGCCGTGCTCAAGATAATGTCGGGCTTTTCCCTTTGTACTATTTCGGCGACAGCTTCCTTGTCATTGAGGTCGAGAGGCACAAAGCCAATGGTCGGCGCGTAGCCCTGCGCCATCGCCCCCAGTCGCACCAGGTTGCAGCGGGCTACGCCGCGTGTTGCATTTCGGCTGCCGACGACGATCCGCCCTAGCCTCTCCTCTCGCGCCAGCAACTCCAGCACGATGCTGCCCAATCCTCCAAGACCGATAAGCATAACGGTTGGCTTCATGTATCACCTTCTTTCAAGTCGAAGTGAATTCTCGCCGGTCTCAGTAGACCGCTGAGCCAAGGATGCATAAATCCGTTCCCGGTTGTCAGATGACACAGGGGGTATGCCCCACCCGGAAATCCTCTTGGTTTTGTGAGCAACTGTCTACGAGGGCAGTCACCGCCTCCCGCCCGGCGATTTATCGCCGGGCTGAGCAGGGGAAGGGCGCTGAAAGCGCCCTAAACGGCCATCTACG
>JAOZOT010000202.1 GCA_029933115.1 Anaerolineae bacterium
CGATCACTTGCCCACGTTTACGTGCGGACTTACCTGTTCGTGTTGTTGCAAGGAGTATCCAGATGCCAGAATTACGATACGATCCTCTCCGCCGGTATTGGGTGAGCATCGCTGCAGAACGTGGTATGCGTCCCTCGGACTTTGTCAAGGCAGGCGCCGAGACGTCCGGTGGAGACTTTTGCCCTTTCTGCCCGGGCAACGAGCATGTCACTCCGCCTGAGGTCTACGCTTGGCGTCCTGATGACTCGCCTCCCGACGGACCGGGTTGGGAACTGCGGGTCGTGCCCAGCAAATTTCGCGCTCTGGCTGTGGAGGGAGACTTGACCCGCGAGGCCGAGGGAATTTTTGAGAAGATGAATGGATTTGGCGTTCACGAGGTGGTGATTGAGACCCCTCAGCATCACTTGGGCATGGCCGACTACTCCCTGGAACACCTGGGGGAGATCATCCGGGCCTACCTCAGCCGGTTGACTGAACTGAAGACGGACCCTCGCCTTCGTTACATTATGATCGCCAAAAATCACGGCGAAGCTGCTGGCGCTACCCTGGCTCATTCCCACAGCCAACTGATAGCTGCGCCCATCATCCCTCCCGTTGTCTCCACAGAGCTGGACTCGGCCAGGGAGTATTACCGTGAGAGGGGGAGGTGCCTGCTTTGTGATGTCATTGAGCAGGAGTTGGAGGCTGGGGAGCGGATCGTCAGCCAAAGTGATGGCTTTGTGACGTTAGCCCCCTTTGCTTCCCAGGTTCCCTTTGAGTTGTGCATTGTCCCCAAGAGGCATCAGCACGCCTTCGCTGCGATCACAGAGGACGAGGTAGCCGGCCTGGCCTGGGCTTTGAAAGATGCGCTGACCCGGCTCAAGCTCATTTTGAAAGACCCCGCCTACAACCTGGCTTTCCACATCGCACCCAACGCTGAGGCGTCCTCTGGACGCTGGTCCACTCTCGAGATGGATTTCCACTGGCATGTGGAGGTCATTCCCCGCCTGATCCAAAGCCACGGCTTTGAGCGGGGGATGGGATTCTACGTCAACTTTACCCCACCCGAAGAGGCAGCCTCTCATTTGCGGGAATCTCTCTGACAGCGTGTCTGAAAAATGCTCGTATGAAGTCGTTACTACGAGCGCCGCCCTCCTGAATTTTCAGACACGCTCTGAGCCGCCGGGAGCAATCTGTAGCCAGAGGGGGGTAGTCGTCATGTGGCGATGTCTTCCCCTCCGTCCACGCGGATGATACTGCCGCTGATCCAGGTGAGGGCCGGGTCGCTGAGGGCGACCAAGGTCTGGGCCACGTCCTCGGGAGTGGTCATACGTCCGGCAGGGTGACGGGCCAACACCTCAGCTATGATTTTGTCGCTGTTGGGGATCATGCGCATGGAGGGGGTGTCGGTCACTCCAGCCTGGATGCAATTGACCAGGATACCTTTGGGGGCCAACTCCAGAGCCAACTGCCGGGTGTGTGACTCCAGAGCCGCCTTGGCTGCCGACACTGCTCCATAGCCCCGGACCACCCGGTGGGAGCCGGCGCTGGTCATGGAAAAGATCCGGCTGCCTCGTACCAACATCTCCCGTGCCACCAGGTCTTGCACCCAATAGACCAGACTGTGAGCCATCACGTTCAGGGTCATATCCATCTGATCCTGAGCGATGACCTCTTCTCCCGGTTGGGCGGGAATGAAAGGGAGCAGGGTGCCAAAAGCCAGGGAGTGGAGCACCACGTGAACGACCCCTGGCGGTTCGCTCTCCCTCAGCACCTCTTGCATCTTGTCCAGAATTTGTCCTCGCTTGCGGGCGTCGGCGGCGTTCTTGTTGAAGAAAACCGCTCGCCGGCCTGTGGCCTCAATGTCGGCTATTACCTGCTTGGCCCGGGGTAGGGTGGATTTCAAGTCCAAGTGCACGCCGAAGATGTCCATCCCCGCTTTGGCCAGAGCTCGCGCCGAGGCGGCCCCAAATCCACTGGATGCCCCCAAAATGAGAGCCCATTTGCCTTCATATTGATTTTCAGCCATGATGAGATACCTCCTGAGTATTTACTGACTTGCTAACCCGTTGACCTGCCGACTCGTTGACCTGTCCATTGTTGTCTATCCGTCGCAGGCCGGCGTAGCAGCGGGCGGGCAACTCCTGATAAACTCGCGTGCCCCACCAGGCGACCTCTTCCTGCTCAGGGGTCACATCGCCCGTCACCCGGCCGGGCACGCCGATCACCACTTTGTGTGGTGGGATGGACATCCCTCTTGGGACGAAGCAGGCGGCGCCGATGATACAGCCGTCGCCGACGGTCACCTCTTCGTCCAAGATGGCTCCCATGCCTACCAGGACGTGTTCGCCCAGAGTGGCTCCGTGCACGATGGAGCCGTGGCCGATGTGGCTGGCCGGGCCCAGAGTGGCCACTTTACCGGGGGCGGCGTGGATGATGCAGTTCTCCTGGATGTTGGAGCCATCGCCGACGACGATGTCACCCCAATCGCCGCGCAGCACTGCCCCTGGCCCAACATAACAGCCTTCGCCGACGGTCACTCCACCGATAAGCGTTGCCTCAGGGTGCACAAAGGCGCTCTTGGCGATCTGTGGTCTTTTGCCTTCAAATTCGTAAAGTGGCATGATTCACCTCTTTTACAAAAGTCTCAAATCGGCCTTGATCTGATCAATTTTAGCCTCGGCCGCTTCCACGCCTTTTTTGAGCACTTCTTCGATTTTTGAAAATTCAAATGTACCGTAGGAACCTACAGCCGGAGTGATGAGACAGTCGGCGTCTTTCCCTTCAGCGTGGGTGACGCGCAGCAGGGTGTAGAAAGACAAGGCCCACATCTCGAAAAGGTTTTGGGGTCTGGCACGCCTGGTCGGGGGGAGGGGCAGGAGGTCCACGGCGATGACGTAATCTGCTCCCATCTCCCGCGCAACTGAGACGGGCAGGTTGTTGATTACTCCACCGTCCACCAGAAGTTGATCGCCCCTTTCGACGGGGGTAAAGATGCCCGGCAGGGCGCAACTGGCTCTCACAGCTTGGGCTACGGAGCCTTCTCTCAGTATCACCAGTTGACCGGTGAGGATGTCGGCCGCTACGGCCGCGAAGGGGATGGACAGCTCAGCAAACTGGAGGTCGCCGATGAGCTCGGTCACATAGCTTTCCAGGCGTTGGCTGTCGAAAAAGCCCAGGCGGGGGCGGACGATGCGCCCCAGCTTTGACCACTGTAGATTCAGGGCGATCTCTTCCATCTTCGCTACCGACATCCCGGCGCAGTAGCCGGCTCCCACTATCGAGCCTGCGCTGACTCCTACCACACAGTCGGGGCGGATACCTTCTCGTTCCAGAATTCTGAGTACGCCCACGTGGGCTGCCCCTCGCACTCCGCCTCCGCTCAGGGCCAGGCCGATCTTCTTGGGTTTTCTCCGCCGAATCAGAGGCCAGCGCATCGTTTATCCTCCCCGTCGGTCCGGTTTGCACCGGGTATCTCTCCTTTCCCGCGCAAAAAGTTGAACCCCGAGTAGATGAAGTAGATGCTCAGAGCGATGAGAAAGAGGCTGCAGACGAGCAGGATGCCCCGGTAGACAGACTGGCTCAGGAGGCTCTGGCCGGCGGCGATTACGAAGGCGACCAGGCTGTACCACCCCAGGTCGGCCAGGATGTGGCCGGTGTAAAAGGAGCCGAGGCCCAGAGGGCCTTGCCGCAGAGCCAGGGCCACATAGCTCATCCCTACTGTGGCCCACCACAGGACCCAATAGGGGTTGGACACGCTGACCAGAACCCCGGCCGCCACGGGGCTCATCTGTACCTCGCTTCCCTTGGCGTTGGCCAGGCTGAGGGAGACGGTGCCCTGCCAGGCGTTACGGGCGATGTCCAGGCCCATCCAGAGGAGAAAGGCTCCGCCCACGAGGCCGATGAACCCGGCTACGCTCCTGCGCTTCAGCAGACGGCTCAGCCCCGCTGTCAGGGCCAGGACGATGGCCAACTCTGCTGAGGCGTGGCCGAGGATCAGCAGGGGGCCTTGCCAGAAGCCCTTCTGTGCGCTCAAGCTGATGGTCACGGTCAGCAGTGGCCCCGGCATCAGCGTCCCCGAAAGGCCCACCATCAACGAGGTGGTGAAGATGGCAGCTAATGTGTGGCGTGTGGTGTGATTCGTCACCTGACGACCTCCGCAGTGTTTTTGAGTCGCTACCGGTGGTAGCGATAAAGCCCTACTCTGGCGAATTCCCGGCTGTCAACCAGCGTGCCATTTCTATCCAGCCACGCTTTGACCAATCCTCGTCTGTCCCATAGCTCGGCCTCAGAAGCTACAAGCCAGATGCTGTTGTATCCCTCTGTCATCCTGTCAAGGGCGGCTTTCAGTTCGCTTTCATTTATTCCATCATTGGTATATAGACCGTCGGCCCACCGGTAATGGCCGCGGTAGTAGTACTCAAAGGTGTGTCGCACATACGGCATGAGGAAGATGACCAGATCGTTGGGTCCACGATGGAGGGCAAAATACTGGGCTGCAGAGCGAAAGTCGGATTTGAACTGGTTGTGAGATTGAGTCCAGTTGAATTGTACGTCGAGGGCGAGCACCAAGGCCAGGCAGAGGGCAAAGACGGCGTTTGAGTGTGATTTCACCGCCGCCAGTCCGCGCCCCAGGATGAGGTAGAAGGCCGGGGCGACGTAAATCAGGTAGCGTGTGGTGAAGATGGGCATGCCCAGGGAAATCAGGTACACGCCGATGATGGGCAGGAAAAGGTAGAACAACAAAGTCATTCTGTTTCTGCGCTGGGCGGAGTGGCGGTGTGGTGTCTCAATCTCCAGAAGTACTCCGGCCAGGAAGAGGAAGACGAATGGAAGCGAGATTAGGATCAGAAGCCATAGGCTGGCTGCACCGGCGATCCCGTGGCTGAAGGCGAAGAGCAGTCTCCTCAGAATCTCGTGCAGAGGGTAGAAGGGATGTCCTGTCTCGTAGGATGAGAGCAGAAGAGGGATCTCCCAGATGGCCAGAGGGATGTAGGGTAGGGTCACGCATCCGATGGCTGCCAGCCAGGGTTTGAGCCTAGCCCGGTAGCGTGGCCACCAGGCTGCGAATAGGATAACCTCCAGCGGGACGATCAGGGCGGCCAGGAGGTGGGTGTAGAGGCAGAAGCTGGTCGCTGTGATGTAGGCTGCCCAATACAGCCATCGTCCCTCGTCCAGAGCCTTCGCGTAGAGATAGAGGGAAAGCATGGTCAGGAAGGTGATGAGAGCGTACATCTTGGCTTCCTGGGAGTACCAGACCAGGTAGGGAGAGAAGGTCATCAGCAGGGCTCCCAGCGCGCTGCTCAGGGGTGAGAGCCATCTGCGTCCCAGAGCATAGGCTAGGGGGACGGCCAGGACCCCAAAAGCGAGGGAGGAGAAGCGCACAGAGAACTCGCTGTCGCCGGTCAGAGCAATCCAGGGCCTCAGCAGGAGGAAGTACAGAGGACCGTTTTCCTTGGGCTTGGTGAGAGTGGCTAGAAGCCTGGGGAGGGGCCTGGTGGCAAAAGCGATGGCGTCCACCTCGTCGCGCCATAGGCTCTGAAAGTCCAGGTGATGAGCTCGCAAAGCAAAGGCTATCAACACAAGGGCCGGCAGCATGTATCTGACCTTGGTCTTTCTAACTCTGTCTCTCATCTTGCCCTGTCTGCTTTGTCTCTGGGGTTTGTTCCGTGTCCTCGCTTTCTCGCCGTTTCAATCGCTGCTTTCCGCCGATGTAGAGGAGGATAAAGATCAATGGTGTTCCTACCAAGCCGCATACCCCGCAGCAGATCCAGACGTAGGATAGGGTGATGATCACTGTATTCAAGAAAGCTCCCCAGTTGAAGATTAGCGGAGGTGACTCTTCTGCTGCTGGTGGGGGGGCTTCCTCTTCTTCTGGTTTTGTAGTAGGCGCGGTAGTTTCTGGAGGTGCCTCGGTGGGTGCCTCGGGCGGAGTTTCGGCCGGCGGCGCGGGGGGGCTACCTTCAGAGGGTGCCTCAGGAGGGGTCTCGACCGGCGCGGCCGTGGTAGCCTCGGGGGGCAGGGGAGTGACGGTCGGCTCGGCCGGGGGAACTGGCGTCTCTGTGGGCAAAGGGGTGGCAATCGGTTCAGGGGGCGGTGGGGTGGCAGTGGGCTCTTCTTGAGGGGGTGACTGGAATAGGGGTGAGGCTCCTGCCGGGTCATTTCCGGCGCCCAGGAGCAGTGCCAGGATGAGAGAAACCAGCGCCAGGGGGATGAGTGGCGATAAGGATTTAGTTTTATTCCATAGGGTGGCAAAGGTGTTACCGGGTTTATTCATGCTTCAATTAGGTCCTTTTCTGGAAGAATACCAGTCCCACTACAAAGGTGCCTACTACTATCAGTCCAATCACGATCCACAGGACTGGAGTAGAGGCGGCCGAGGGAGGGACGGTCGGGGTGGGTGGTTGGGGAGTGGGCGTGGCGGTCGGTCTCGGCGCTGGCTCAGGTGGGCTTAGCATGGGCGAAATGGGTGAGACGGGTGAGATGGGCGACTGAAAGATCGCTGCTGAGTCTATGCTGCCCGTCAAGAGCGATGTCAGGAAGACCGCAGCCAGGAACAGCAATAGCAGATTGCCTTTAGCCTGTGAGTTCTTCATAGGGTATGAGCCCTCCTTGGGGTGAGAACTGA
>JAOZOT010000203.1 GCA_029933115.1 Anaerolineae bacterium
GGGGTGGTAGTCTACTCCGGCGCTTTTGGGACATGCCCCGCTGCGTGGGCAGTGATCCTCCCGCAGGGTTCGCAGCCTGCGGGAGGGTGGTATGGCTCTGACACTTTTGGGGACATACCCCCCTTGCCAGGCTTGTAACAATGTGTTACAATTAGGGATAGAGGAAAATCGGAATAGGAGAAAGTTTTACGGGAATGGAAACCAGCCTTTTGGAACAGGATTTGGCTCCGCCGGAGATGGAAGAGTTTCTGGAGGGAGAAGAGTACGCCTATCGCCACCCGCAGCGCGGCGATATCCGCAAAGGAGTGATATTGTCCATCGGCCCTGAAGAGATCGTGGTGAACATTGGACTCAAGCGAGAGGGGATCATACCCAGCAGCGATCTGGAGAGACTGGGGGAAGGGGCAGTATCAGAGTTGGAGGTGGGAGACGAAGTCCCTGTCTTTATCCTGAAACCACGCGATCAAGATGGCAATGTGATCGTGTCGCTGCACAGAGCGCGCCTGGAACAGGATTGGCTGGATGCGCAGGAGCTCCTTAACAGCGGCGAGGTGTGGGAAGGGATAGTCAGCGGCTATAATAGAGGAGGGTTGGTAGTACCTTTTGGAAAGGTGCGGGGATTCGTACCGGCCTCGCAGATAACCAACTTTCCACGTCGCCTGCCCCCAGATCAGAGGGAATCCAGGCTGGCCGAGATGGTGGGCCAGAAGCTCCACCTACGAGTTATAGAGGTTGACCGCCGTCGCCGCCGTCTTGTTTTCTCGGAACGAGATGGCGAACGCGAATGGCGCGAGCAACAACGAGAGCGGCTTATGCAGGAATTGTGTGAGGGCGATATCGTGCATGGCACGGTCAGCAATCTCTGTGACTTTGGTGCTTTCGTTGACGTGGGCGGAGCCGATGGATTAGTACACATCAGCGAGTTGTCATGGCAGCGGGTGCGCCATCCCCGAGAGGTGCTCAAGGTAGGTGAAGAGGTTGACGTATACGTCCTGCGTCTGGACTATGAAAGGAAACGGATTGGCCTCAGCATCAAACGCCTCCAGCCCGAACCCTGGACGTTGATTGATGACAAGTACGACGTGGGGCAACTGGTGGAAGGTACTGTAACCAAGGTGACCGATTTCGGCGCTTTCGTCCTGATCAAAGAAGGAGTTGAAGGGTTAGTCCATATCTCAGAGTTGGCAGATTCGGTTCCCAATCACCCCCGCGAGATAGTGCAGGAGGGAGAACGACTGCTCCTGCGCATCGTCAAGCTGGACGTTCGACGCCGACGCCTGGGCCTCAGTCTGAAACGGGTGCTGCCATCGGAGTGGGAGGAATGGGCCGCCCAATTTGAAGAGGTGGATAAACCAAAGCCTAAAAAGCCCGCACCGGCCGAATCGGTTGAAGGGGAGGCATTACAGCTTGTGGAGGACGAGGGGCCCGAAGGGGCTGAGCCGGAGATACCTTCCGAGGAAGCTGAAGCTGCCCCAGATGACGAGACGGAACTCGTGGACAGAGAGCGAGGGGTCGAAAGCAGCGAAGGCGAGGGAGATGTCACCCATGCCCCAGGCTTCTGGGCGAGCTTTGCCGAAGAAGAGTAGCGAAAAATGCTTGTAGTCGAAGGGTGATTTCGAGCAAGCTCTGCGGTTACTACGAGCACCTGACCCTGAATTCTCGGGCACGCTCTACAAAGTGAAACGTTGCCATCCGTTTGGAGGAGCCGGTAGTGAAGCTCCTCCAGTCCAATGAAGGGTGAGTGAAATGCAGGAGAGGGAAAGGTTACAGAAGGAATTGGAGAAGGCACGAGCTGAATTAGAGCAGTTAAATGAACTGTTGAAGCATAAAGCTGACTACGGTATAGGGGAAGGGGATCCGGCTATCTATGACTGGGAGCTAAACCTTGCTCTGCGGCAGCGCGCAGAACGCAAGGTCAAATCCATTGAAGAGGCACTGCAAAAGCTCGGAGCAGGCACTTACGGGGTGTGCGAAAGGTGCCACAAGCAAATTGACCCTGAGCGCCTGAAGATATTACCTCACACCACCCTCTGCATAGAATGTGCGCGGGCTGAACAGCAATAGGGAGAATCGAGCAAGCTGACCTCGCAGTCAAAAGCTGCCCCTGGCGGATGTCGCCGGAGGCAGTTTTTTGATGGGCGTCATCCAAGTGGGGAACTGGGGAGAGGCTCGGTCAATGGGCCATGAACTCGACGATGGCCAGGCCCCGACCATCCATTGTGACCTCCACGCTGGCCTCCAGGCCCTGCGGCCTCACAGTGTAAGTGCCTGGCCAGAGGCCACCGAACTCACAGGCGAACGGGCCATATTCGGGCTTGGTGCCGGTCCGAGCTACTGCGCTCCAGCCGCCAGAGCTGATTTCCACAGGCAGTCCTTCCGCCCCCAATACCCTGACCACCACTACTGAAGAGATGCCATTGGCTCCCTGACCACTGCTGTTACTGACCACTCTGCCCACCCAGGTGACTTTAGGCGGCATAGGAGTCGGAGTGGGCGGCAGGCGGTAAGCGAATTCAATCAGGGCGAAACCTCCACCGTCCACTGTAATAGTCTGACCGACCCCCAACCCTTGGGGTATGACCCTGTAGGTGCCGGCCGAGAGGCCGCCAAATTCGCAGGCAAATTCGCCATACTCGGGTTTGGAACCGGTGAAGGCCGTCGCGCTGAAGGTTCCCGATCTGAGCTCCACCGGCAGGTTCTTGAGACCGACGACCTGGACGGCGATGACTGACGCCCGCCAGCCCAGCACGTCACCGCCGGTGTTGCGCAACACCTGGGCTATCCAGCGTGGAGTGGGGGTAGCCGTGGGCATGGGCACCGGGGTAGAGACCACCGCCGAAGCCGTCGGAGGCGAGGGGGGTGGGCTGGGTGACGGTGCACTCAAGCGAACCCGGCCGGGGATCGAATGGGGCAGGCTCGGCAGGGGCACCCGTCTGGCCGGAGAGCCGGTGTAGGTGCGGAGCGAGATTGGCAAGCCGGGCAAGGGTATCCGCCTCACCGGCGGGTTGACGTGGCCGGGAATCAAAGCCGGCAGGCCGGGCAGGGGAATCCACGCCACCGGTGCACTGGACCCGTCGGCCACGCTTTCAGAGGGGGCAGGCGTGGGAGGTGGCAAGGTCGGAGTAGGGGTGACAGTTGGAGCAGCAGTGGGCGTGGGCGGCAGCGAGCGCTGGACGAACTCTACCAGGGCGAAGCCACCCTCATCAACAGTGACAGTCACACTGGCGCCCAGGCCCTGAGGGGTGATGCTATAAGTGCCCGCCGGCAGCGCCCCGAATTCACAGGCTGTATCTCCATACTCGGGCTTGGTGCCGGTCAGAGCGGTGGCACTCCACCCCCCGGCGCGGATTTCCACCGGAAGCCACCATTTGCCAACGACCCTCACCGCGATGGCCGCCCGCGAGACCCCTCGACCGGCCCCACTGACCTGATGCACGATGCTGCCTACCCAGATGGAGGCAGGTTGCGGGGTTGGGGAGGGGATGGCGGTAGGCGTAGCGGTAACCAGAGGTGTAGGTGTCCACGTCGGCTGCGGTGTAGGACTCGGCGAGGGCGATGGCGTCGGGGTGGGCGTAGGCAACACACGGTAGACCTGGGTGAACTCGACCACGATCAAATTGGTGCCATCGGCCGCTATCTCCAGGCTGGCCCCCAAGCTCTCGACGGACACCGTGTACAAGCCCGGTTGGAGGGGGGCGAACTCGGCCATATAAGGTCCGTACTCGGTCTTGCTGCCGCTGAGGGCGGTGGTGCTCCAGTCATAAGCAGAAACCGTGATCGGCACCCCTACCAACCCTTCGACTGAGACGCGCAGAATGGAGCCACTGGGTGGGGTCACGTTGGGAATATCGCTGACGATCCGCCCTTCCCAAACCAGTTGGGGCGTTGGGCTGGGAGGGGTAGCGACGGAAGGAAGGCCGGCTTCGACCGACCCGATGGCTCCATGAGTGCCCAACCAGAAGGTCGAAGCCAGGATCAGCAGGGTGATGAGGAGTCTCGGTAGACCGCAATTGAGGTTCGTAGCGCGCACTTCACTCTTCGTCGGAGGGTTCACTTATGACGCTGTCAATCGGATAGGCGGTCATAATACGAATCGTCTGCTTGAAGCCCAGCTTCTTCAATAACTCCAGATTGCCGGCCGCGATCACGGATAGATTGTTGGCCCCCTTGGCTTTAAACCTTCGGGCAATCTCGCTAACCAGAGCGGTCCCAATACCACGGCGCTGGTAGTCGGGGTGCACGGATATGACGTTAACAATAGCCCTTGATCCGTCAAAGACCCCCCTGATGAATCCTACCGCACGTCCATCTTCCTCGGCGACCAGGAATTCGGCTGCCTCGCAGTCGCAGACCCGCAACATGGCCTCGGGGCCATCTATCTCCGGATGTCCAAACTGCAAGTTGGCTTTCAAGACCTCCACCAATTGGTCGCAATCGGCGGGCACGAAATCTCGGATCAGCATCTGATCCCCTCCTAATTAGTGTTGTGGACCTTCCCGAAAAGCAGCAAAAGTGCGCTGACAGACGTAACCGGCACTTAAGCAGGCTCGATAGCGTATAGAACTGTCATCAACCGCTCGTAATCGTGCTTGAGGAGCGAGGCCAACTCGCGGGCTGTTTTCTCCAACCACTCGGTGTCCTTTCCTCGTTGGCGATAAGTCTCCCGCACGTGGGCCGCAACGAGTTGTTCGGCCGACACTTCACCAGAGGCTGAAAGGAGCAAACGCAGATAATAGAGCCGCTGGCTAAAAGTTCTCACTTCTTCGGGCGTGCACCGGTAGACAGAGTGATGCAGCGGTGGTGGCTGGGGCGGTAAATGCTGGTGAATGAGGCCATCCTCGACCCAGCCTACCAGAATGACGTTGAACTCGGTGTGCAAAATGCGTCGAAGCTGTGGATGTTCGTCATAGATGGCTTCGTCGAAGACCTTATCGGTGCTGCGGCGCACAGCCCGGCGGCCTGGCTCAGGGCTGGTGGTGGTGCCATAACTGACGACGCCATAGGCGTAATCGGCCCCTCCTACCTGAACCTTGACCAGACTGCCCAAAGCCGGCGGCCGGTTCAGCTCCTCGCTTTCAGCTACAAAGCCAATGGTAGTCGTCTCGATGATCTCGCCGATTTTCACTGGTATCCCCGGCTAATCCAGTTTTCTGACCCGCAATCGAAAGCCCTCAGCGTCCACCACCCGTACTTTTTCACCTTTTTGGGCTGTGCCCTCTTCGAGTATGGCCTTCCAGTGCTCGCCCCGCAGAAAGACTGTCCCCTCAGGAGTAAGGTCCGTCCGCGCCTCAGCTACCTGGCCAATCAATCCCTCAATGCCGGTGGTGACGTGCCACTTTTGGGCCCGCAGGGCCTTGGTCACCACGAAGGCGAAGAAAGCTCCCGTAGCCAGAGCCACGCTGAAGACCAGGCTTTTGGAGATGGCGTAGTAGGGCGAGTTGAAAAGGATAAGGGCCCCCAGGGCAAAGGTGACGACGCCGCCCGCCGTGAGGACGCCGTGGGTGGGAGCCTTGATATCCAGGACGAAAAGAATGAAAGCCAGGGCGATCAGAGCCAGCCCCATATAATTGACTGAAAGCACTTGGAAAGCGTAGAGAGCCAGGAGCAGACAAACGCTCCCCACAATGCCGGCCACATAGCCACCAGGGCTGGAGAGTTCAAAGATCAGACCGTTGACACCCAGAGTCAGGAGGATAAAGGCCACGTTGGGGTTAATCAAGATGGCCAGGAGTTGTTCGATAAAAGTCAAGGGGATGTGAGTAACAGAGGCTCCCCGGGTGTGCAGAGTGACCTTTTGATCGCCTACCGCCACCTCGCGCCCGTCCAATTGGATCAGCAAGTCATCCAGGTCGTTCGCTACCAGGTCAATGATGCCTTTTTCCAGGGCCTCCTGCTCGGTGGCCACCAGGCTCTCACGCACCGCCTTCTCGGCCCACTCGGTCGCTTCCTCGCCCCGCCTTTGGGCAAAGCTCCTGGCCTTACCGGCCAAGGTGTTGACCAGCTTCTCCTTCAAGGTCTCGGGCAGTTCCTGGCCTTGCCCGCTGACGGGGGCGGCAGCCCCGATGGTGGTTTTGGGGGCCATGGCTGCCACGTGAGCGGCCAGGGTAATGTAAGTGCCGGCCGAGGCAGCCAGGCTGCCGCGTGGCCAGATAAAGACCACCACCGGCAGGTGGGCGTTTTCAAAACGTTGCATGATTTTCAGAGTAGCGCCCGCATCACCGCCCGGTGTATTCAATTGGATGATCACGCAACTAGCCCCATCTTGCTCGGCGATCTCAATACCCCGATCGAAATAGTCCAAAGTAGCTGTGGAGATAGCCCCGTCAAAGGTCAACACGTCCACGTGTGGGGTGCCCTGAGCCATCCCACTGGAGGTGATAGACAGAAACGCCAGGAGGACAACAAACACCCATCCCAGAGACCTGGTCTTCTTCATTTCCTTCACCCTATCCAGTTTCAGTAGGTCACAACACTATAGAGCCAATCCTGCTCACAACTATTATATCTCATTTTCATTTCAAATACAACTTGAGGTAGCTCTGCACTCAATCGTGGTTGGGCAGGCTGCCCCACTCCGAGGGC
>JAOZOT010000716.1 GCA_029933115.1 Anaerolineae bacterium
TTAAGAGCTTCTACGAGAACTGGATGGAAAAGACCGAAGAGGCCTTCTACGAGGAGGAGCTGCCATCCGGCCCTCCGTGAGGGCCCAGAGAGGGCGCGTTGCGGCCGGCATGGAGCCTCTCCAGGGATTCTCGGACCGCGACCGAATGAACATTCCCTGTGTATGGGCGGCCTGAGTCAGATCCCAAGGTACACAGGGCCTGTTGACCGGTACGACGCACTGGCCGGAGGATGAGCGTAAGGGAGCTGATGGGGGTTTTTCAGGTAGGGCGTGACCAATGCATCCCGAGGGGGAGGCAGGTCCCAAGCAGACCGGGGAGAGAACCGGGGATCGTCCCGAATCCCTTAGCAGTCCGTTGAAAAAGTCTAAGAAAGCATGATCAAGTGTATTTTCGTGGGAGGCGCAATCGACTATACTGTTGGAAACGCGAACAGGGAGCAGGAGCGATCTATGTCTTTGGGACGCAGAGTCGATCGTGCCACTACTGAGGATCTGTTTGTTTCCTATTCGAAGGTCTCCCGGGGGCCAGGTCATCCATTCTACAGGCGTCTGGACAAGATCCTTCGGAAACACGGGTTCGATGAGTTCTGCGAGGAGCTTTGCGCTCCGTACTATGCCGAGAGCATGGGACGGCCGTCGATTCCACCCGGGGTGTATTTCCGGATGCTGATGATCGGCTACTTTGAGGGGATCAGCTCGGAGCGGGGCATTGCCTGGCGTGTGGCCGACTCCAGGAGCCTGGCAGAGTTCCTGGGATACACGCTGGCTGAAGCGACTCCGGATCACTCCAGTCTGAGCCGGATCAGAGATCGGCTGAGCCTGGAGGTACACAAGAGGGTTTTCGCCAAGGTGGTGGAGATTCTCAAGAAGGAAGGGCTTCTGAAGGGGAGAAAGATCGGCTTGGACGCCAGTAACATCGAAGCCAATGCGGCGATGCGCTCCATCCGGCGGAAGATCGACGGGAAGCGCTACGAGGCCTATCTGAAGGGGCTTGCCAAGCAGGCGGGCCTGGAGGATGCGAGCCGGGAGGATCTGAGTCGGTTTGATCGGCATCGGCCGGACAAGGGATGCTCGAACAAAGACTGGCAGAGTCCGAGCGATCCGGAAGCCAAGGTGTGCAAGATGAAGGACGGCCGGACCCGTCTTGGCTACAAGGCCGAGCACTGCATGGATCTGGAGACCGGCGCGATGGTCTCGGCGGTGATTCATCCTGCGGACCAAGGGGATACCCAGACGATGTGGGAGACTCTGGGTGAGGCGGCAGAGATGCTGAGCACAGCAGGACAGGCTCCTGAGGAGGGGGAGGGTATTGTTGAGGAATGCGTTGCTGACAAAGGTTATCACAGCGCACAAGTGCTTGTGGATCTGCAGGAGACGGGCATTCGATCCTACATTTCGGAGCCCGATCGTGGAAGGCGCAGGTGGAAGGGAAAAACCAGACACCAGGAGGCTGTCTATCGCAATCGGGCACGGATGGGAACCCGCAAGGCCAAGGGATTGCAGAGCAAACGGGCTGAGATTCTGGAGAGGAGTTTCGCCCATCTTCTCGATACCGGAGGGATGCGCAGGGCTTGGCTTCGGGGACGGCTCAATATCTGGAAGCGCTACCTGATTCATGCTTGTGCGTTCAACCTCTCGCTGGTCATGCGTAACCTCTACCGGGCAG
>JAOZOT010000717.1 GCA_029933115.1 Anaerolineae bacterium
AAAACAGGCTTGGAGTTTCACGTGCACAAGCCGCCAGATTGAAATCTGCGGCCTGGAGGCGCCGCGCGCTGGCCGCCCGCCTGCGCGGGCGAGGCGGCGTTGTCCACGCCGGTTCGTCTGCGATCTCAAAACCCCTATGCGCAGATTCATCCGACATCGGTTGGAGTGAGGTTAGAAGCGACCGCCGAATGTTCGCCTTAGCGCTTGATCCTGCGCAAGAGCCAGAGCACAACCAGGGCAAAGCCCCAGGAGTCGGCCAGTATGCCCACCAGGAGAAGCCACCTAGGCATGTTCCCTAAGCCGATGGCCTCCAATCCCCACAAGTACCATGGCACACCCCAGGCCAGGGCGATAATGACGCTGGCCAGGATGTCTACCGCCAAGCCGTAGGGCGGCTCGCTCTTGAACAGCGGCGGGACCAGCCACCCGATGAGCAGGCCGCCCACAACCAATAAGATGACCAGAATAATCAGAAGCATAATAAAATCCTCCTTTCGTAACGACGCCAGAGCGCACGGTTAGTAGACTGACCGGTCAGTCTAATTATAGCTCTGAGAGGCGAGTTTGTCAAGGGGTGTAACCTTAAAATTTACAGATATTCCACGCCGACTTGACACATCACCGTATTTTATGTATAATACTCGTAGATTATGTCTGCTTGAACATCGTGGCCTGGATTAAGGGCCTCTCACACCTATGAAAGGTGATGATTATGAAGAAAAGGCACCCAATCTTCCGCATTTCCCTGGCTTTGAGTCTCTTTCTGATCGGCCTCATAGCCGGTGGGGCACTAGCCGGTGAGCCTACTCTGCGTATCACCATTGACCCTCGAACAGGGCCACCGGGCACGGTGATCAGTGTGACGGGCGAGGGCGCTCAGGCCGATAAGCCGGTGAAGGTGGCCTTTGTCACCTCCGGCGAAGGCGGCACCTCTCTGGCCGAGGTCGAAGTCACGCCCCAGGCCGACGGCACTTTCACAGCTACTATCAACGTGCCCGGTGAAGCAGAGTGCAAAACTTATGCTGTGCGCGCTGAGCAGATCAACCCCAGCACCGGTAATCTTATCCATTATTGGTGGAATAGCTTTGTTGTCACCGGGGCTGCGGCTGCCACTCCCGGAGCGACTGCTACCGGCGCGCCTACTACCACAGTGGCTCCTACCGTCACCGCCGGTCCTACTATTTCTGCAACAGTCACCGTCACCGCCACGATGACTGCCACCCCGGCCGCGACTGCCGTCGCCACTCCCACCAGCGCAGGGGGGATGCCAACCACCGGCGGAGAGAGAGCAGAGTCCGGCAATACGACGGTGATCATTATTGCCGTTCTTGCTGCGTTTGGGGTAGTGGCGGCTTTTGGTGTTGGCCTCTGGCAAATGCGAAGGGCCTAAACGATTTCAGGGGCAATTTTGTGACAGAAGCTGTCGGCCTCGCTGAGAGGGCAGAAGAGGTACAGGCGCTGCTTGACCGTGTGCCTCTGGAGTACATGCACGACTTGGCGCTGGACCTGGCCTGGGCTGCGCTAAATCGCCCCCCGCGTGGGCCGCTACCTGAGGCGCCGGGGAAAGCGCGTACAAAGCAAGGTTTGGGGTTACTACTCAGGCCGGCGGTTGAAACCGCGCCTGAGGAGCTAAAGCTGGCCGTCCACCTGCGTGGACAGGCGCG
>JAOZOT010000718.1 GCA_029933115.1 Anaerolineae bacterium
TTGTCCTAACAGGGAAACGTCACTACCTTGTTCCTCTCAGCAGCTACGAATTCGGCATCACGAATGAGGAACTGGATGCCCTGGTAGCAGAAATTCCCCATGTAGATGTACCAAGGCTTGGCTGGGGGGTGCCCATCCTGACAAACGAGCGGGTGTATTCACCTGACGGACGGTTCTACACGGCGCGCGTGCCTGCCGGCTGGGTGGAGAGCGTGGTCATCTATACGCGAGATGGGAAACTGGTCGCCGAAGCATACAAAAAGGGGTGGGGTCCCTCTATCCTCGGCTGGGCGCACGACAGCAGTGGGGTGTATTTCGAGATGGGCATCAGCGGTGGGGAAGCGGCGGTATTGGTACCCTACGTGCCGCTCTTTAAGCTGTCGCCGCTGACGGAGGAGGAAGCCCGGCGAGCGGCCATCCTGCGTGTGGTCAAGTGGGTGGGTGTGGGACTGGCGGTGGCGGGGACAGGATGGTGGATGTGGAAACGACGCCAGCAGTGACGCATTCTACGTGGACTGGATTGCCGTGCGGTGAGTGGGACAGGCTGGGCGAGGAGGTGGTGATGGAGCGGAAACAGATTGAGCGGCTGCTGGTGGTGGGGCTGGCGGTGTTGGTGGTGGGGGCCTGCTGCTACTGGAGCGGGGTGTGGTGGTACGTGCCGCCGCTGGCGCAATCGCCCGCCCCCTCCAATGCTTCTCCCCACGCCGGCCTGTCCGTGCTCCCCTTCCTGGGATTGGCCGGTACAGTTGGCCGGATGGGGCTGCGACAGCGTGGCAAGAGCAGGTGGCTGCTGCTGGCTATAGCAGGGATTGCTGTGAGCGGTCTGACCCTGAGCGCCTGCGTCTGCATTCGGGTGGGCCCCAGTCCCGACTTTGACTACAATCGGCTCGACTTGGTCAAGGGCCAGGTGGAACTGGTTATGCCGGCTGAGCAGCGAACGTGGGGGGGGGCTCTCTCGCCGGATGGACGGTGGCTCTTGATCACCCGTGAGAGTGGAGAACGCACTCAACAGTTCTATAGCAGCTTAATTGACCTGGAACGAAACCGGATTTACGAGAACGTGGGGCAAGGCGGTCTCGGACATTGGCTGGACAATGAACACGTGGTTGTATATTCCCAAATGTTACGCGTAAGCGATATGGCCCGTTGGGAGTTGCAAGAAATCAAACCGCCCCAGGGCTCGCTGGGCGAACTGGCTAAGGCCAGCCACATCTATGCTGTTGATATAGGCTCGACCTACTGGCTGATGACTACTGACCCGGCCTTGCCTTATGTAATCATCTCGGAGTTTGGAACCGACTACCATCGTGACAGCGCGGAGGATAAGCGATTGGATGCTTTCCTGGCTAATGTGCCGCATACCATTGTCAAGCGTGACGTTTACTCCGGGTGGACAGAACCGGCCTACTCACCGGATGGCCACTACTATGTACAAAGCATGGCGTTTGATGACCCAACCCGCAAACGTGGAAAAGACTCGGGCAGGGCCATATTCGACGCCGCCGGGCAAGTGGTTGCTTACGGCTACAAGTATGCCTGGGCGCCTTATCCTCTGGGCTGGGCCTACGACAGCAGCGGGTTCTACTTTCTATACCTGCCGCGGGGTGCCGATGGCGACCTGTTCTACCAGCAGTGGCCGCTCTACAAGGTGCTCGTCCCCGG
>JAOZOT010000719.1 GCA_029933115.1 Anaerolineae bacterium
AAAGGGCCCGACTGAGAAGTCGGGCCCTTTGCTTCAGCAGGAGGGGCTAGAACTGGTAGACGCTGTCCAACATCTCGTCGGGCACGTCCCAGACCACATTGTGTGGTGGGAGCTTCTCGTACTTCATGAACTCTGGCAAGCGGTCGTGCAGTTTGGTGAAACCGGCTGCTTCGTTGAACTCCCGTTCCTTCTTCATGATCTCCAGGCCGATGTTGGTGGCGTCGTCACCTGTCCAGTTGGTGCCCAGCACACCGTTGCACTCGTCAACCACTCCCTGGAAACCTTCAGCGATGTCCAGGATGGCGAAGGCGATGAACAGGCAGTGGCCGGTGCTATCTACGAAGGCGGTGGCGGCTTGCAGGTCTCGGGAGACTTTGGCCTTGCCCTCGATTTCCAGCGCATCCAGGTCGCCGCCCACAGCCAGGATCTCAGGAGCGATGGTGTACCCAGATGTGTGATCGGCTCCCATTGTGCTGGTAGCGTAGGTCACGCCGATGCCCTTGATGGCTCGCGGCTCATAGGCCGGCATGTTCTGGCCCTTGACGTGGGGCACGCGGACGACGCCAAAGACCTTGCCGGTGACGGCCGCGCCGTTGCCCAGGATGCGGCCCAAAGGTGTGCCCTTGCCGATCTCGTGTATCAATTCGATGGCCCGCTGCCCGTCGCCAAACTCGGCCAACCCGGCCTCCATGGCTACAGCAAGGGTGCCACCCGCCTCGATGGTGTCCAGACCGTAGTCGTTGCACAGTTGGTTCATCTCGGCGATGACGTCCAGGTCGTCAATG
The DNA here is from genome assembly GCA_029933115.1 of Anaerolineae bacterium. Lineage (GTDB taxonomy): Bacteria > Chloroflexota > Anaerolineae > E26-bin7 > E26-bin7 > E26-bin7. The sequence goes on from JAOZOT010000719.1 coordinate 786, forward strand.
CCGCAGTTGGCTCCGAGGGCCCAGTCGGATTCGTACTCGATGCACGAGGTGTGTTCCGTGCCGTCGGGCTTGTACCAGGTGTTGGAGCACTGAATGATGCAGCCAGGGCTACAGGCGTGGTTGTAGAGCTCTTTGCCCAGACGCTCTTTGTTCCCCTCAAAAATGGCCTCACCGGCGATCTTGGCCGCGCCTTCAAAGCGCCCGCTGGAGAAGTTGCGGGTGGGCAGAGCCCCAGCTTCATTAATGATGTTAATCAGCACTGCGGTGCCATAGGTGTTGAGAGCGCCCTTGGGTTTGGTGACATCGTGGCTCTGCAGAGCGTTTCTCAGCTTCTTGCAGCCCTCGTCGAACAGCTCTTTGTTGGCGATGGAAACGCCGGGGCCCTCTTTGTCGTCCACTACGATAGCCTTGAGCCCCTTGGAGCCCATCACCGCCCCCAGCCCACCGCGGCCGGAGTAGCGGCTGGCCCGGTCCTTCAGGTCGTTGAAGCACACACCGGCCATAGCCATTTTCATCTCGCCGGTCGGACCGATGCAGCACACGCCCACTTTGCCGTATTTCTCGACCAGGGCATCGGTGGTGGCATAAGTCCCTTTGCCGGCCAGGTCGTCGGCCGGCACCAGACGGGCGCCGTCCTTGTCAACCTCCAGCAGGTGCCACTTGCCGTCCTTAGGCTCGCCTTCCACCACGATGGCCTTGATGCCCAGTCTGGCCAGCATGGGGCTGAACTTGGTACCGGCGTTGGATTCTTTGATAGTGCCCGTGAGAGGGGATTTGCCACCCACCGAGATGCGGGCGCTGGTCGAGGCGGCCGTGCCGGTGACGATGCCCGGAGCAAACACGAGCTTGTTGTTCGGCCCCAGGGGATGGCA
>JAOZOT010000720.1 GCA_029933115.1 Anaerolineae bacterium
CGTGCCTGTTAGCCCGGTTTCTGCAAAATGTTAGTTGATTACACAGGGGTGTCCCCCCCATATCCTCTCTCTCTTTTCCGAGAGCGGGGCATCGGCCCACCGACCTTGCTCTCGGGGGAGGAAAAGCGGGGTTGAGGGGGTACCCCTCAAGCTCCCCAGGCTTCGCTGCGCAAGCTCATCCTAGAGACTGATGGACGAAGAAAGACATCCCCGACTTTGGATCGGCACTTCCGGCTGGGTCTATCCCCACTGGCGGGAGGTGTTCTACCCGGCCAGGCTGCCCACAACGAGGTGGCTGAGCCATTACGCCCAGCATTTCCCCACCGTCGAGCTCAACAACAGCTTCTACCGGCTGCCTTCGGAGCGGGCCTTCCGGGATTGGCGAGAGAAGGCTCCTCAGGGCTTCCTCTTCGCTGTCAAGGCCAGCCGCTACATCACCCACATGAAGAAGCTGCGAGACGTTGGGGAGCCTCTGGAGAGGTTCCTGAACCGGGCGCGATTCCTGGGAGACAAGCTGGGTCCTATCCTCTACCAACTGCCTCCCAACTGGAACTGTAATCTGGAAAGGCTGCGGGAGTTCCTGGCCCTCCTGCCCGACGACCTGGGTCACGTCCTCGAGTTCCGCAACCGCACCTGGCTGAGGGACGAGGTCTTTGCCCTCCTGGCGGAGCATGGGGTGGCTTTCTGCATCATCAGTCTGCCCGGCTTCGATTGCCCCCCGCGAGTCACTGCCCCTTTGGTCTACATCCGTATGCACGGCAGCGGCCTTGTTTACGGCGGTTGTTACAACGAGGGTGAGCTGAGACGGTGGGCGGAGTTGATCAGAGGGTTCCTGGGGGAAGGACACGAGGTCTACGTCTACTTCAACAACGACGCCTTCGGCTACGCGGTGCAGAACGCCCGGCAGTTGAGAGAGATGCTGGGCTCTAATCCTCCCGCAGGTTCTCATCACGCAATGCCGGATCTCTTCCGGCATTTATAGGGCCTTGGGGGAATGCATTACGCGCTACCAGGCAACCTGCGGGAGGGTCTATCGGGTTTCGGGGCGAGGGACGATGTGCCTTGGCAGGTCTTCTCCTCTGGCCCAGGCGGCCTCGATGAGGGCGTAGAGCCCGCCGGCGACCAGGGAATGACCACCCAGCACAATGGGGATGGATGCTCCCATAGCTGCCTCGGTAAAATGCCTCACGAAGGGGTCGGCGATTTTTTCCGGCCGGCGCAGGTCGGAGTAGAAGCGGTCGGCGGCCGGAGGCCACAGCCCTCTGTGGGCGAAGATGACCCGGCTGTCTATGAAAGCAGCCTGACCCAGGGTGCTCAAAGTGGCGAAAAACCTCTCGACCCCCACCTCGTCCAGGTAGAAGCCTAGCAGGGAGCGCACCTCGCCTCGTGCCTGGCGTCCACTGGCCCTCATGCCCCGCTCCTCGGCGAACAGACGCACCTGGCAGGCCGTCTCCGATTCCAGGTAGGTCCAGGTGGCGGCCGACACCCGTCCTGCCACCACGACCATGGCCTCGCGACTGGTGAAAAACTGGATGGCCTTCTCCAGGTGGGCAATGTCAAGGTCGAGCCCTTCCAGGTATCGCCGCACGTGCCGGCCTGCCGCCGGATGCAGCTTGAGGGTCATCAGGTCAATTGGGGTATCCACGTCCAA
>JAOZOT010000018.1:0-6298 GCA_029933115.1 Anaerolineae bacterium
ATCTCGCGCCCTCCGCGCTGGAAAGTCGCCTGGCGTCTGGCCCGCTATCGCTGGGCGGCCATCCGTTCATACCTGCGCCGTCTGGGGTGGAAAATCCTGTCAGCGCTGATAAGGTTGTTGGCAAAGGACAACGACTCTGACTGAAAAAAAGTGCGACGCACCTGACAGGTGCGTCGCACCCAGTCTCACAAAACCGCACGGCAAAGCGGGCTTGCAGCAGGTCAGCCTGGAGCTCAAGCTCCAGGCTGAGCAGCGCAAGGGCACTGCAAGTGCCCTAAACGCTCCGCCGGCCGCCGGATGACAAATCCGGCCAGAGCAGGTGAGCCCCGCCGGATGACAAATCCGGCGAGAGCCTGCCTGGAGCAAGCTCCCCGGACTTCACGGCGCAAGCCCAAAGCCTGGGTTATGGAGTAGCAGTGGGCACAGGGGTAGGTGTACCGGCCAGCCCCGCCTGCTCCTCCGCCAGCGCCTTGGTGACCGCCGCGAATTGATCACGGTGCTCCTGAATCCAGCCTGTGGTCTCGGCCCACTCGGTGAACCGGCTCCATTCATCCTGGCGACAACTCAGGTACAAGTCTCTGTGCGGCGCCAAACAGCCTTCTGTTTCAAACCAGTGCCTCTCCCTCCATTGCAAAGCTTCCCAGACCTCAGCCAGTTCATCGGTCGTTGGGGCGCTGTAATACAGTCCTCCGGTAGTGTTGGCCACACACTGAAGGGGCTCAATGGCCTCGTAATCCAGGTTTAGGCCGATGACGTCAATGCTCGTCGTAACCCCGCTTTGTCGCATCTCCTGTACAACCTGGCAGGGGTCTCCTCCACAGTTATCCCCAGAGCCGGTGATCAACAAAATGCGGTTGGTCTGCATCTCCCGGCCGGCGAAAGCCTGCTGAGCAGCCCTCAGGGCATCGGCAACGGGCGCCCACCCGACACTTGGAGCGGAGTTTATCATAGTCTTGAGAGTTACTCTATCCACAGGCCCAATACGGTAGACCAAGTCAATGGCTGCGCAGGATTCTGTCTTGGCACTTTCTTCGCTGCTACCCCGATGTCCGTAGAGCAGCAAACCCACATTGATGCCAGGAGGCAGAGTCTCCACGTATTGACTCAAGGCCGCCTTAGCCAGGTCCATTCTTGTGCCGCCGGCCATCTCGTCGGCCATGCCTGCCGAGGCGTCGAGGACGATCACCACATTCAGAATGGTGTCGGTGGGGAGGATCTCGGGCCCGGCGCAGCCAAGCTGCTGGAGGCACTCGTTGACGAAAGGATCGTTGCCCATAGCCACCTCCACCTCATCGGGAAGGAGGTCACCATCGCTGTCAACGAGGGAAGGGGCAGGCGTCGGATACAGAGTTGGGGTGGGCTTGCCCTGGGTAGGCGTAGGGGTGAGGGTGGCGCGGGCTTTCCGCGTCGGCGTCGCCGGCCGCGAAAAGGGGGCGCCAAAAGGAGCCAGCAGATTACAGCCCAGGGTAGCCCATAGCCACAAGCTCACCAACAACAACCCTTTCGGGCCTATCTTGGATGCAAATTTGGCCAAAAGCACTCTCCTTAATCTAGCCCGCAGAGAATTTACCACTACGATACGCGCACCATCTGGATGATGAGGAACGTAATGGCTCCCATGGCCAGGAAAGAGCCGAAAGGCAATAGGCTCTTGCGGCTCATTTTGCGCAGCAAAATCCCAACCAATCCCACCAGGGCTGCACCGCCAAAACCAAGGAGGAGAGCCCAGTAAAGAGTCATGGAAAAGCCAAAGATAAGGCCGATGAAAAAGGCCAATTTCACGTCACCTATGCCGGCTCGCTCGGGGCCATAGATAAAGACGGGGACGACAAAGACCAGGGCTGCTGCCACCCCGCCCAGAAGGGCGCGACCCCAGCCGGGAAAGTGGAACATGGCCCCCAGGGCTATCAGAATGGCCGGGTAAATAATGCGATTGGGGATACGACGCTCGCGGAAATCGCTGTAGGCCACGGCAACGAGAGCAGCGATATAGGTCAGATAGAACACGTAGGGAGGGAGAAGGCCCGCAGCCAGATAGGAGGCCACTGCTAGAATCCCACCGGCAGCCAATTTGAGAGCCGACTCTGGCGTGAAAGCAGGTTTTTCCGCCGGCACGTTCTGCTCCGAGTCTGTCATAATGAAATACCCCCTCGACTGCTGCTCACGGAGGCCCGATGAGTTCCTCCGCATGGGCCATTTGCTTCTCCAGTTCGATGATCTGCTGGCGGGCTTGTTCTGCGCGCTCCCGGAAAAGAGCCACTATCTGAGACCGATTCCATTCCGTTTGCTCCTCCACCCGCTTCAGCAGGGCCTCCAACTCCTCATCACGCCTGGCTTGTTCCCTCCATTGACGTTCCCACGATAGCGTTTCTCTCTTCCAACGCTTTTCATTTTCCATCCGCCACTCTTCCAGTTGTTCCTTCTGGCGTTGCTCAGCCAGATGCTGGAGCTCCATCAACTCTTTTTGAGTCTGCTTCAACCGCTGTTCGAACTTTTCCAGCGTCTCCAGGGCCTTTTTATTCTCCTCGTACAGCTCGGTGAATCGCTGCATACGGGCGGCGTATTCTTCCATCTTCATACGGTATTCGTTGAGTTCCTCAGCCCAACTCTCCATTTGACGCTGGCGCTGCTGCTCGTTGAGTTGCTGGGTTTCTATCAGGCGCATTTGCTCCTGCTTCAGAGTTGATTGAAATGTCCGCCACTCTGCGGCTTGCGATTCAAGGCGTCGGACCGCATCCTCCAGCGGCTCCAACTTTCTGGCCTGAGCCTCGCTCCTGGTCAACAACTGGCTCGCTTCCTCCTGCAACTCGGCGATCCGTCTGGTATCCTGCTCGCGTTGCGCCTCCAGGTAAGCCATGCTCCTGGTCCGATCCTCACCCGCCTTGGCCACGTCGGCCAGTTCCTGCTGGATGTCCAACACCGCTTCTCCCAGGCGCTTGTCCTCAGCTCGCCTGAGCTGTAGGTCCTGCTCTAGTCTGCTGAGTTTCGACAGTTCCTTCTTGATTTCTGCCAGAGCCTTGCTTTGATTCTCCCTGTCCATCTGCCTCAGATGCCGCGCCTCCCTCTCGGCCTGCCGACGCTGCTGGTCATATTTCTCCACGAGCAGTATAATCTCGTCCTTGAACTGCTGGAGAAAATCGTCGAGCTTCTCAATTTTGCTCAGATGTACCTGGGTGCCGGCCAGCACTCCCTCCAGTTCCTGGATGCGCTGGGCCTGCTTGGCTATTTCCGCAGCCTGGCTCTTGACTTGCTCCTGGAGCCGAGCCAACTCTGCCTTATCCTGGCGGCGCTCCTCATCCAGCCAGGTGAGCATTTGAGTAGCCTGGTTCAAATCCATCTAGTCACCTCTTTCGATTTGCGATTAAAACGAGCAGTTTCAGGGATTCAGTTCTTCCACCTGACCGGTCACCAAAAAGATCACTCGTTCGCCGATGTTGGTGGTACGGTCAGCGATGCGCTCCAGATTATGGGCCACCCACAAAAGGTGGGTCGCCCGGCTTATGGTGCGTGGGTCGTTCATCATGAAAACCAAAAGTTCACGGTAGATTTGATCGTAAAGGGCATCAACTTCTTCATCGCCGCTAGCCACACTCCTGGCCAACTCGATATCGCGGCGCACAAAGGCCTCCAATTGCTGGCGCAACATCGAACGTCCTTTCTCAGCCATACGCGGGATGTCAATCAGGGGCTTCAGCAATGGTTGGTCGGCCATCAGCAGGGTGATTTTGCCGATGCCCTCGGCGTGGTCGCCCATGCGCTCCAACTCGGTAGCGATGCTGGAGACAGAAGCGATCACCCGCAGGTCGCTGGCCATAGGTTGCTGGGTGGCGATGAGGACGAGGCATTTCTCTTCAATCTCGCGCTGGGCCTGATTGATCAGATCATCGTCGTCTATGATTTTCTGAGCCAGCTTGACATCCTGGTCGGCCAGAGCCTGGATTGAGCGCTCGATGGCTCTGTCAACCATGTCCCCCATAGCCAGGAGGTCCTCCTGCAATCCTTTGAGCTGTTCTTCGAAGGTCTCTCTGAGCATACCTGGCTTCCTTTCCAGCGTTCACACACTGTTTCTGACAACAGGTGGGCGGCTACTCCACCTTCATTCTACCAGAAAGTAACAGGCATGTCAATGGGAGTTCCACCGACTTGCCTGTCACCGGCCATTGCCACCTGCTATCCGACACAATGCCACAAGCTAGGGTGCGACGCACTTACAGCGAGGCAAAGGGCTGCGATTTGACGCTGATTGAGTGCCCCCGATGACGGCAAGTACGTCGCACCTTGGTCCTGCCAATGACATTGCTATCAGACAGATTGGTGAGGAGGATCAGGAGGTCACGTTTGTAACTCGGGAAGGATCTTTTCGTAGTAATCCAGCGATTCTGGGTTGACCAGGGCATCCCTGTTCAGCACCGGCCGGCCATTGATGATGTTGGCGACGGCGCTTTCGACCTTTTTCATGCTGAAGGTGTAAGGAATATCCGGCACCTCAACGATCAGAGCCGGGACGTGGCGAGGTGAGGCATCTTTGCGGAGTGCTTTCTTGATTTTGTTTTTCAACTCCTCCGTCAGGGAGACCCCCTCGGCCGGTTTGACGAAAAGGAGGATGCGCTGGTCGCCTTCCCAGTTCTGCCCTATAGCCAGGCTGTCTGCCACCTCCTCCAGCTTTTCCACGACGTTATATATTTCGGCCGTACCGATGCGCACTCCAGAAGGTTTCAAAACAGCGTCGGAGCGACCGTAGAAGGTGATGCCGCCCGTGTCGCTGTGCATTACAATGTAGTCGCCGTGACGCCACACGTTCTTATCGGGGTAGAAGGTAAAGTAGGCGTTGCGGTACTTCTGGTTATCGGGATCGTTCCAGAAGTAAAGGGGCATGGAAGGAGCGGGAGCCTCACAGACGAGCTCGCCTTGCCGATCCCACACCGGATTGCCCTGTTCGTCGTAAGCCTTCACCTTCATGGCCAAGGCCGGGCCCTGCAGCTCGCCGGCGTACACCGGGCTGATGGGGTTGCCGGCGGCGAAGCAGCCGTTGATGTCTGTGCCGCCGGAGATAGAGTTGAAATGCAGGTCTCGCTTGATCTCCCGGTAGACGTATTCAAAGCCTTCGGCCGAAAGGGCCGACCCGGTCTGCGATATTTGCTCCAGCGACGACAGGTCATAGTCCCGGCCAGGTCTCACCCCCTGTTTCTGGAGGTAGTGGATATAAGTGGCGCTGGTGCCGAAAACGGTTATCTTCTCATCCTGAACGAGTTTCCACATGGCCCCTGTATCGGGGTAATTGGGGTTGCCGTCGTACAGCACCACGGTCGCCCCGACCCCCAGGGAACTCAGCAGCCAGTTCCACATCATCCAACTGCAAGTGGTGATGTACATGATCCGGTCTTTGCGCTTCAGGTCGGTGTGCAACAGGAGCTCTTTCAGGTGGTTGATCAGGACTCCGCCCGCTCCCTGCACCATGCACTTTGGCTTGCCGGTCGTCCCAGAGGAGAACATGATGAACACGGGGTGGTCGAAAGGCAACTGTTCAAAGCGGAGAGGAGGCCGTTCCCCTCTGGCCAGGAAATCCTCGTAATACACGGCCTTGGGGATGGAGCCGATGTCGGGCTTTTCGGTGGCGTAAGGCACGACGATCACCTTCTCCAGCGAGGGGATTTCCTGGGCTACCTGTGCGGCGTTTCCCCGGGTGTCGAAGAGCTTGTCCTTGTAGAAGTAGCCGTCTACGGTGAAGAGGACTTTTGGCTCCACCTGGCCGAGGCGGTCCAAAGCGGCCAGGGGGCCGATGTCCGTGGCGCAGGAAGCCCAGGTGGCCCCTACGCTGGTGGCCGCCAGCATGGCCACGGCCGTCTCTATCAGGTTGGGCATGTAGGCCACCACGCGGTCTCCCGGAGCGACCCCCAACTCGCGCAGCGATTGGGCCAGGCGCGCCACCGCGTCGTAGAGTTCGGCGTAGGTCATGGTGGCCGATTTCCGGGTTTCGCCCCTGAATATGAAAGCCAGGTGGTCATCCCTGTAGCGCAATAGGTTCTCGGCGAAATTCAGCCTGGCCCCGCCAAACCACTTTGCGCCGGGGAACCTGCTCAGGTCGTCAACCACCTCGGTGTAGCCCTGCGAGGCCCTGATCTCGCCGAATTCCCACATTGTGGCCCAGAAATCCGGTATGTTTTCAATTGACCAGTCGTACAGTTGGGCGTAGGAGTTGATCTCAAGGCCGTATTTCTCGTTGACCAGGCCAATAAAGCGGGTGATATTGGCCTGGTTCTTGCGCTCCTCGGAAGGTTCCCAAAGCGGTGTCCTGAGC
>JAOZOT010000018.1:6398-10037 GCA_029933115.1 Anaerolineae bacterium
TTGTCGAAGGATGGCTTTTTCATGGCATATCCCCTTTCCTGCATCGCTGTTTAGCCTCCCGCAGGTTTTCAATAACCTGCGGGAGGCTCCCGACGCTCCTCCGGGCCGTCCATCGTCTCACTCTTCGGCCAGGACAAAGTAAACATCCGTGGGCTTGAACTTGGAAAGGCGCAGGTATTTGGCCTTGACTTTTTTGCCGATCCAGTCTATGGTAGCCTCATGGGGGGCAACGCCCAGGAGACGGCCCAGAAACAGGGTGTCGGCTCCTTCAAACTCGACCAGCACGAGAATGAAGGGGCACTCTGGCAAGAACTCTTCGCTGCCAAAGTGGCAGACGGTGAAGGCGTGGATGGTCCCTTCGTCGGGGAGGCGCACCCATTCGGTCTCTTTGCCGCTGTACATGCAGTGCCCACGGGGGGTGGCATAGGTGTAGCCCGTCTCAGGCTCGCGACAGCCCAGAAAGACCTTGTTGGCCAGCCCGGCGAAGAAAGGAGAATCCTGGCCATAGGAGTGCAGGTAGGTGATGCTGTAGGGCTGCTCAATCAGAATGGGCTCCATCTGCTTGAGCAGGGCCAGCGTCTCTTCGTTCAATTCCCGGGGGAAGGGGACATTGTGCAGGACATAGCCGCCCAGGGTCTCTTCGCGTTTGGCAGGGATTTGGTCAGACATCATTCCATCTCCTTTTCAAGGATCGAAACTGTCACATACGTTCCTGTTCCAGCGTGGCTGTGGATAGCGCCGCGCCTGGCATCCGGCACCTGCAGAGTAGGGTCGCCAAAGTGCTTGCTGATGGTGCCCTGCAACTGCCAGATGGCAAACACGGCCTGCATCAGCCCGGTTGCTCCCACGGGGTGGCCGCAGGCGATGAGCCCCCCCGAAGGGTTGACCGGGCACACCGGCCCCTCCGGCAGATCCAGGCCATAGTCCACACCGGGCATAAAGGCTTTCCCACTGGCGGCGAATCTTCCACCCTCACCGTAGCGGCACAGGCCCATGTCCTCATAAGTCTGGATCTCGCTGGAGGTGTAGGCGTCGTGCAGTTCAACGAAATCCATCTCATGCAACGGGTCGGTGATACCGGCGTTCTTGTAGGCTTCTTTGGAGGCCATGCGACCGGCGCGGAAGGAGTGTACACCAGGGTAGCGGAAGCCTCTATCCCATAGCTCTCTGTAATAGGCCCGGGAATCGTCGTCCATCTCGTTGGGCAGGGCGTTGTAACGGTAAAAGTCCTCGTAGGATTGGTGAGGCCGGTCGGCCATGCGCATGGCGTCCGTCCCACGCCCGATGGCGGTGACCTTGACCAGAGGCCGAGGGATGGTCGCACCAGCCCTCTCCAGCTTGGCCAAGCCATCTTCGCTGCAAAGGATGGTGCAGGCTGCGCCATCGCTCATCACGCAGATGTCCAAACGGGTCAGTGGCCAGGCCACCATAGGGGCATTGCGCACATCCTGGATGGTGTAGCGATTCCGTTTCTGGGCATAGGGGTTATAGTAGGCATTGATGTGATTCTTGACCGAGACGTGAGCCATCTGCTCCACAGTTGTCCCGAACTCGGCCATGTGGCGGGTGACCATCATGGCGTAGTAGCCGGAATAGAACCCGCCCACAGGATAGTCAAAGCTCACGTCCGAAGCCAGGGCGATGAACTCGTTCCCCTTCCAGGTCTCGACGTGGGACATTAGCTCAAAGCCGTAGCACAGGCAAACGTCCATGTAGCCTGAAGCGATGGCCTTCCAGCCTTCCTGGAAACAGATGCCGCCCGTGGCTCCGCCCCCCTCCACGCGGTGGGATGGCTTGGGACACATGCCCAGGTAATCCTGAGCGATGATACCGGCCATCAATTGGCGGGCAAAGTGGTCGGAGAAGTAAGAGGCCACTGTGCCATCCACCAACTCGAAGAACTGCGGATGTTCCAGCCCAATGTCGGCGAGGGCGTAATCGTAGGCCTCTTTGACAATGGCCGGAAAGGTTTTGTCGTGGCGGGCTTTGGTGAATTTGCTCACCCCGCCCGATACGGCGTATACGGTTCGCATCGTTGCGTCCCTCCTTAAAAAATGTTTTGACCCGGTAGACCGGGTTTATTTTACCCTAATCTCTCCCCAAAGTAAAGAGCGAGATGCTTCTGGGCACCTCGCTGCTCAAACTCTATCCAAACTTTGCACCAAGCACGTCCTTAAGGTTCGGCCGGCCAATCTCCTGCAACTCGTAGCGCACCCGCTGGGTGGGGTAGCGGATCTCTACCACCCGCCGCAGGTCAATAGGTGTGGCCACGATGACCAGGTCACAGGGAGTGTTGTTGATAGTCTCCCCCAGCTCTTCAATCTGCTTCTGGCCGTAGCCCATAGCCGGCAGGAGTGGGCCGGTTTGCGGGTACTTCTCAAAGGTCTCGACGATAGAGCCCACAGCGTAGGGTCGGGGGTCCACGATGTGAGCCGCGCCAAATCGCTTGGCGGCCACAATGCCTGCCCCATAAGCCATCTCACCGTGAGTCAGAGTCGGGCCGTCCTCGACGACCAGGACGCTCTTGCCTCTGATGGCTTCTGGGTCTTCGACGAATATGGGCGAAGCCGCCTCAATGATGGTAGCCTGGGGATTGACGCGGTGAACGTTGTTGTGCACGGTAGTGATGGCTGCCAGATCACCGGTGTCCACCTTGTTGATGATTACCACGTCGGCCAGGCGCAGGTTGGCCTCACCAGGGTGATAGGACACCTCATGTCCGGCGCGGTGGGGATCGGTCACCACGATGTGCAAATCGGGCTTGTAGAAGGGCAGGTCATTGTTGCCCCCGTCCCAAAGGACGACATCAGCCTCTTGCTCTGCCTGGCGCAAAATCTGCTCGTAGTCAACGCCGGCGTAGACGACCATCCCCCGGTCCAAGTGGGGTTCGTATTCTTCCCGCTCTTCAATAGTGCACCGGTATTTATCCAGGTCGTCGTAGGTGGCAAAACGCTGACAAGCCTGCTTGGCCAGGTCGCCATAGGGCATGGGGTGGCGGACGACTACCACCTTTTTGCCCATCTCCCGCAGGATGTCTGACACCCGGCGGCCGGTCTGGCTCTTGCCACAGCCGGTGCGCACGGCGCATACCGAGACCACGGGCACTTTGGACTTTAGCATGGTCTCTTTACCGCCCATCAGACGGAAATCGGCCCCAGCAGCCAGGACCATCGAGGCTCTGTGCATCACGTACTCATGGGACACGTCGCTGTAACCAAAGACAACCTGGTCAATGTTCAGTTCCTTGATCAGTTCGGTCAGTCTGCTTTCCGGGTAAATGGGGATGCCGTCGGGGTAGCCGGAACCGGCCAATTCTGGAGGGTAGATTCTTCCCTCAATGTTGGGAATCTGGGTGGCGGTGAAGGCCACTACCTCGTAGGCCTCATTGCCCCGAAAGTAGACGTTAAAGTTGTGAAAGTCGCGCCCAGCAGCTCCCATGATGAGAACTCGGTCTTTCTTCATTGAAAGATAGCCTCCTTTTCCTCGACAACTATTCGACCTGGATAGCTCCAGGCTCACTCTCGGATTCCAGTTCCGAAATCCGCCACCGCCAGCGGCGAGGGCCAAGCCGGATCAATTCACCGCCGGCCAGCAAACGGTCACGGCGGGCCAGGTCCAACTCGAGGAGCAGTTTCTCTT
>JAOZOT010000018.1:10137-11585 GCA_029933115.1 Anaerolineae bacterium
CGCCTCTCTAGATAGGCCCAATCCACCGTGTCGGCGTGGAGCACCAGCAGACGCCCGACCCAACGCTTGTCATCTTCCCATACCATCCGCTTTTAAGGCCGCAGTGATGACGCCCAGAACCCACAACCTCCTTTTCAGGGACTCGGCGATGGCTGCTCCTTGCTTCAGTTTGTAGCGGAGAGCTTCGAAATCTGTTTCCATATAGGTGGCTCATTCATGTGAAGCGGTATCGGTGGCGCTCCTCCTGCGCCGGTATACGAGCAAGGCCAGCAGGATGCTGAGCAGGTAGAGCAACACCAGCGGCAACATGAGCAAGGACATATTGATCGGATCGGGGGTGGGGGTGGCCACCGCAGCGATGATGGCAATAATCACTATGGCATAGCGAAAGTTCTTCCACAACATGCCCGGGCTGACGACACCCAGATAGGCCAGGAAGGCCACGATCAGAGGGGTCTCAAAAATCACCCCTACCCAGAACAGCAGCCCTGTTACCAGAGAGATGTACTTTTCAATGGTCCACTGTTGGCGGATGATGTCGCTCATGAAGCCCAGCAGAAAGGGGATAGCTGCCGGTAACATGACATAATAGGCAAAAGCAACTCCTGTGGCAAATAACAAGCTGGCTGCAGGCACAATAAATGATAGATAGCGTCTCTCGTGAGGGAGCAAACCAGGGATGATGAAGCGAATCAACTGGTAGACAATGACGGGCATCGCTAACACGAGCCCGCCGATGAGTGCTACCTTGAAATAGATGACGATAGTTTCAGTGGGGCTGATAGCCTGGGGCAGATTGTCACCCATAGGAGCAGTGAGGAGGGCAAGGAAACGGCGAGTGAACATAAGGCTGATAATGGTGGCGATGACCAAAGCCAACACCGCTTTGACCAATCGCCGGCGCAATTCTATGAGGTGTTCGAGGACGGTCATTGGTTCACTTTCACTCATGGTCTTCAGCTTCGTCCTCCTTCACTGATGTTTCTTCCATCGCAGTGTCCTCCTCCACCGGTGCCTCCTCTGCGGCAGTATCTGCCTCCACCAGCGTTTTTTCTGCAGCAATATCCTCCTCTGCTGCTTCCTCGACAGCAATGTCCTTCTCCACCGGTGCCTCTTCTGCGGCAGTGTCCTCTTCCGCTCCCAGAGCCGGCTCCAATGATTCCACCAGCGTCCTTTTGATGTCTGCAACTTGCCTGATCGTCTCTGTAGCCTCCTTCACCTCATCGGAGATAGCCTCCATGTTTCGGAGCTCCTTGACAAATTCGGCCGTAACCTCCAGAGACATACGCCTGAGCTCCCTAATAATTTTGCCCAGGGTTCTCGCCAATCCAGGCAGTTTGTCAGGGCCGAGAACAATCAGAACAATGACAAAGATGAGCAAAAGCTCAGCAGGTCCCATACCCAGGATGTTCATTTATCCAACCTTTCGCCAATCAACGATAAAGCCC
>JAOZOT010000018.1:11685-14681 GCA_029933115.1 Anaerolineae bacterium
TCCCATACCCAGGATGTTCATTTATCCAACCTTTCGCCAATCAACGATAAAGCCCTACCGAGCCCCAGGCCAAGTGCAGTGATCCTCCCCGCGGGGCTCGCAACCTGCGGGAAGGCGAGGCCACTGAGAATCACCACAAAGAGTGGAGGCGGCGAGCCCGCTTATCTGAGCTTGAGCTTGGGGCTGATAGGCGGCAGCAAGGACCCTCCCGCAGGGTTCGCAACCTGCGGGAGGGTGAGGCCGTTCAAGGTGATAAAAAGCGACTGAAGCCGCCACTACGAACCGCTGCCTCTCGCGGTTAAATTTTGTCCTCTCGGGGTGGAGAACCTTTGAAAGAGCCTTGGTCTTGTGAGACGAGGGCGCCCAACACGCCATTGACGAAACGGGGTGAGCTATCGCTGCCGAACAGCTTGGCCAGCTCTACCGCTTCGTTAATGGCTACCTTCAACGGTGTGCCCCGGTCAATGGCAAGTTCAAAGATAGCTATCCGCAATATATTGCGGTCAATGATAGCTATCTGCTCCACAGGCCATTCAGGGGCATTTCTCTGGATCAGTTCGTCGAGATAGGCTTTGTGCTTAAGGACGCCGAATACGAGGTTGCGGGCGAATTCGCTCCCTGCCAGCGGGAGTGGTCTTGCTTCAAAGCGTTGCTGCAAGACCGTTTCAGGGTTGTGTTCGGTGGTGTCAATCTCGAACAGCGCCTGCAAGGCTGTCACTCTGGCCTGGCGTCTGACTTTCACTGTTGCTAAGCCTCGAGCAAAGGTTCTTCTACATCCTGAATGTGGATGTTCACCGCCCTGACGTCCACACCAACCATGTCATTGATGGCCCGGCTCACCTCAGCTTGTACAGCTTGACCCAGGTTATACATGTTCACGCCCGGTTCGACGATAATGTACAGGTCTATGGTCACGGCTTCGTCCTCGACCTCGATCCTGACCCCGCCGCCTGAACTCGTCCGTCCCAGGAAGCGATTGACGTTACCCATCCAGTCGGTACTCATTCTGACCACTCCAGGTATAGAAAGAGTGGTCAATCTGGCAATGGTGATGAGCACCTCCGGGGCGATGGTTACTTTGCCCAGTTTCTCTTCCATAAGAAGGCAACTCCTCCGTTGCGCAACCCAAGCCTCTTGGGCTCCTACTGCATTATCATTCCCCCATCCACGCTCAACACCTGACCGGTAATGAAGCTAGCCTCATCAGAGACGAGAAAAGCTACGGCCTTGGCGACATCCTCCGGCTTCCCGAACCTGCCCATCGGCGTCATCTGGAGAGCCATGTCCTTGAGCTCCTGAGGCAAGTCGGCCGTCAGGTCGGTCTCGATGAAGCCCGGTGCCACGGCGTTGACGGTGATGTTGCGAGAGCCAACTTCTTTGGCCAAAGCCTTGGTGAAGCCGATAAGGCCAGCCTTGGAAGAAGAGTAGTTCGTCTGACCGGCCTGGCCGGCCAAGCCCGAGACGGAGGTGATGTTGACGATGCGGCCATAGCGTTGCTTCATCATGGGGCGGATGGCAGCTTTGGAGCAGTTGAAAGCGCCTTTGAGGTTGACGTTGAGGACCAGGTCCCAGTCGGCCTCTTTCATGCGCATAATCAGGTTGTCGCGGGTGATGCCCGCATTGTTGACCAGGATGTCAATGCGTCCCAGTTCGGCGATGGCGCGATCAATCATGGCTTTGGCGCTGGCGCTATCGGCCACGTCTACCTGGACGGCAATGGCCCGCCGGCCGGTATCGGCGGCGATTTCCTTAGCTGTAGCTTCGGCCTTTTCCATCTGCAGGTCGGCCACCACCACATCGGCCCCGCGCTGGGCCAAGGTTTCGGCGATGGCCCGCCCGATGCCTTGAGCCGCGCCAGTGACGACGGCGACTTTGTCATTTAGGTTCATTTTTCTCCTCCAGAATTGTTTGCGCTTCAGTGGTTCACCTTGTCAGCTTCAGTCCTATAACGGCCCTTATGCGGGCAGTGATATTTCGATCAACTCGACAGACGCTTTCTCTATTGGCAAAGCCTCTCCTCGCTGGGCCAAGTCGATCAGGTAATGCCGCAATTCCTCAATCAGATTGGCCTTGGCCTCTTCCGCAGTGTTGCCTCTGCTGTGGAAGTCACTTACGGCGGGACAATAGGCATGATAGTGCTCATTCTCTGGCTCAACGATAATCAAAAAGCGGTGGATCTTTTCTCGCTCGGCGCATTTTCTACTTTCCTTCCATTTCCGAATCGCCATCTCGAAATCCGTCTGAGGCTCCTCAATGCCGAGAGCACGACGTTCATCACTCAACTCTCTAACCAAGTCTTTGAAGTCGCCGTCATCCTTTATGATTACCTTATTCATGGCACATACACCTTTCTCAAACTTCCGAACACCCTGCCGTAATAGAAAGCCAATCTATATTCTGCGCACATGTCGAGATTGGTTGCCAGTGTAGCTTCCTGCTTGGACATCATGTCCGCGAAATGCCTTCTGCACATCGTGTTAAACCAGCTTACCAACGTCAATCGGTCAACGGAAGGAGGTGTTTCTGGAGTGCGTAGGCAAGCAAAAACATATTCGCCGCTCTGCACGATAGCAATTCTCTCCCCGCTGTTGATCATGCTTGCTATGTCTGCCCCCGTGAAAGCCATGCCCGTTGTCCCATCCTCATACGGATGGGTGTGAAAAGTACCGACAAATGTGCAATCTTCCTCCACGGCGGCATTGATCATGACACCATTGGAATCTCCTTCGACCGCGTTCACCAATCGCAGATTGCCCTTGCTATCCAGCGCCAGAACGGCTCCCCACTCTGTAACACGGCCCTCGTCAATGTCCCGAATACTTCTCTCCCACAGTTTGCTCATCTCGTTAGCAAGAGGCCCCAGATCAATCCCGGCAGGCAAGTCATCGCTTTTGGGCAACTCCTGACACAATGCGGCTAGGGAAACCTGATTTCGAACATTCAACTCATCTGCTCTCCATCAAACTCTTTGCCCCCGTTACATCTCCCACACTCAT
>JAOZOT010000018.1:14781-21791 GCA_029933115.1 Anaerolineae bacterium
ATGCTGACCGCCAGAGGCACCACTCGTTTGGCTCCTGCAGCTTTGGCCAGTTCTATGGCTACATCCCGCGCTCTGAAATCACCAGAGATGACGATTTGGCCCGGCGAGTTGTAGTTGGCCACCTGAACGACCCCACCCGTCTCCTCTCTGGCTTGGCGGCAGACCTCATTCACGGCCTCTGTTTCCAGACCCAGCACGGCAGCCATCCCGCCGGGGCTCCGTTCGCCGGCCTCTTTCATCAGGCGGCCGCGCTCTCTCACCAATTGCAACCCCGCCGCAAAGTCCACCGCTCCGGCCGCGGCAAGGGCTGAGTACTCGCCCAGGCTGTGTCCGGCCACGAAAGCCGGCGCCGGCAGCCCGTTGCTCTCCAGCACTCTCAGCAGAGCAACGCTGGTCACAAAGATGGCCGGCTGGGTGTTGATGGTGTCATTCAGTGCCTCCTCCGGCCCGTTGAAGCACAGGTCCGACAGGGCAAAACCCAAAACTTCATCGGCCTGGTCGAAGGTGGCCCGAGCTTCTGGGTACGCTTCGTACAGGTCCTGGCCCATGCCCACGTATTGCGAACCCTGGCCAGGAAAAAGGAAAGCAGTTTGACTCACGAGTGTAAACCCCCTCGGTAAGGTTTCTCCGGCCGCAGCCCATCAACCATAGAGAAGCGCCGGACGCTGGAGGTGATGTTGAGCAACTCCTCTTCGGAGACGGCCGTTGCTACTTCGCTCATCTGCCACCTCCTTTCAGGCCACAACTCTTTGCAGCCCGGCAATGATCTGCTCTGCCTCGGCCACCATGCGCTCGATGACCTCTTTGACGGTCACGATGTCCCGCACCAGACCGCTGCTTTGGCCGGCCATGAGCGAGCCGTTGACCACGTCCCCTTCTTCCACGGCCAGGCGCAGCTTGCCCGTGCCAAATTCGATGATCTCCTCTTCTGAGACGCCAGTCCTCTCCATCTCTTCGAATTTCCGGGTCATGGGGTTCCTGATGGCCCGGATGGGATGCCCCAGCCTGTGCCCAGAGGTCATGGTGGCCCGGTCTCTGGCCTTGACAATTTTCTCCTTGTAGTTCTGGTGGGCGATGCACTCAGTGGTAGCGATGAAACGGGTGCCCATCTGCACTCCGGCCGCTCCCAGGGCCAGGGCGGCCGCCAGGCCACGCCCATCGGCGATGCCTCCGGCAGCGATGACGGGCACCTTGACCGCATCTACCACCTGGGGCACCAAAGGCAATGTGCCTACATCGCCAATGTGCCCTCCCGATTCCATCCCTTCGGCCACCAGGGCGTCGGCCCCCATACGCTCCAGGCGTCTGGCCAAGGCCACCGAAGATACCACAGGGATGACTTTGAGGCCCGCTTCCTTGAGCTGCGGGATGAAAGTGCCAGGGCTACCGGCCCCCGTGGCCACCACTGCCACCTTCTCCTCGATGCAAATGTTCAGAATCTCGTCCAGGTAAGGGGTGAAAAGGGGGATGTTCACCCCAAAAGGTTTGCCGGTCATGGCTTTGGTCTGCCGAATCTGGTCGCGCACATAATCGGGGGGCGCATTGCCTCCGCCAAGGATGCCCAATCCCCCGGCTTCAGATACCGCAGCCACCAGTTCGGCTGTGGACACCCAGGCCATGCCTCCCTGGATAACGGGGTGTTCGATTCCCAACAGTTCGGTGAGTGCTGTTTTAATCATTGTTCCTCTCCTGGCTGGGGCTTGCGCAGCGAAGCCTGGGGAACTTGGTATCCCCACCTGCTCCCGCCGGATTTGGAATCCGGGAGCCGGCCCCACCTGGTGGAAGAGAATGTGGGCCAGGATTGCAAATCCAGGCCGAGCAGCGAACATGTGGGGGGACGCCCCCCACTCCCCCCGGCCTGCTGCACAGGCTCTGGGGCTTGCGCAGCGAAGCCTGGGGAACTTGGTATCCCCACCTGCTCCCGCCGGATTTGGAATCCGGGAGCCGGCCCCACCTGGTGGAAGAGAATGTGGGCCAGGATTGCAAATCCAGGCCGAGCAGCGAACATGTGGGGAGACACCCCCCACTCCCCCCGACCTGCCGCACAGGCTCTGGGGCTCGCGCAGCGAAGCCCACTGCACAGGCCCTGGCTTGTCAGATTATAACATACACTGAAAACAGCGTCAACAGGTAGGCTTCTCCTGCGCGCCTATCTTCTCCACAATATTGATAACCCCTTCGCCAGGTGAAGGTTTCGCTTCATAATGGCTGAAACGACCAAAGCCGTGCACACTTTTCCTAGCACGGCCTTGGCAAGTGGTCTTCAGAGGGCATAACCTCTAGCCGGTTTTCTTCACTTTAACCTCGATGACTTCGACACCCTTGTACGAACCACAAGATGGGCATACGTGGTGAGAAAGTCGAAGTTCATGGCATTGGGGGCAAGGTATCAAATTGGGGGATTGCAGGGCATGATGTGATCGTCGTCGGTTACGGCGTCCCTTGGACACCTTTCTCTTCGGTAAAGCTCCCACTTCCTTGATTGCTCCTTTCCTGAAAAATCGCACGCGGAGACGCGGAATGACAGAGCGCAGACGGCAATCGCCACTCTCCATCATCGCAGTGTCCGCAAGACCTCCCAACGGGGGTCGCCGAGGGGTTGCTCACAGGTGCAAGGCCCCTCATTGAGGTTCTGCCCGCATTGGGAGCACAAGCCGGCACAGTCTGGTTTGCACAGCGGACGGGGAGGTAAAGCCAGGAGGATGTCCTGGCGCATCACTTCGAGCAGGTCAATGATGTGCTGCCCATCAATCAGAGTGGCCCTGTCCTCACCGTCCAGCAAGGGTAGTTTAGCTCCAGAGTTGATGTCAATAGTGGGGTGGAACTCTTCCTCCAGCATAAAATCCACAGCGGTCGAAAAGGACTCCAGGCAGCGACTGCACGTCAGTTCGACCTCGGTGTGGAGTTGGCCGCTGACCAGCACCCCTTCGGTGGTATGGATTAATCTGATCGCCCCCTCGACGGGATGCGTCAGTTTTACCTCCTCGTCAAGATCCTGGATCTCTTCCGCCAAATGGTACTTGCGCGTGGAGCCTACAGGTTCCTTGAGCAGTTGAGCGACATTAAAACGCATCTTACTCCCACCTTCCAGCTACACCACGTGTCCAGGACTTGTCACCTCGATTTGTTTATCCCTCACACAGCCGGGCTTGCTACCAAACGACGTACAGGCATGGTTCACAAATTGTCAAAGTATTTTCGCCTTGGGTGAACCATACCCGGCGTGCATACCCATTATAAGGCAAGATGGTCGTGGTGTCAAAATCGGCGGGTCTGACTATCGCCGGCATCCCCCCTTCCGTCTCTGTCTCTCTGCACAGCTTTGAGACCGTTGCGGACAGTGGTCAGGAAGGCCATGAGTTGCTCTTCCAGTTCACTCAGCACCTCGATGACATAGTCATCAGCACCGGTCTTGATCTCCTCCGCTTGTTGCTGTGCCTGTTGGAGGAGCGCCTCAGCCTTTGTCTCGGCGTTTTTCAAGACCTCATGCTCGTTGGTGAGGTTGGCTGCTTGCTCTCTGGCCTGGGCCACGATGCGCTCAGCCTCCTCCTGGGCCTGGGCGATGATGCGCTCCCTTTCCTGTTGAATCCGCTTGGCCTGCTTGATCTCCGCGGGGATGGTGATGCGCATCTGATCTATGATGTCCAGGTATTCCTCTTCGTTTATTATGCGATTTGAGGTAAGGGGAATTAGCCAGCTTTCATTCAGAAGCGATTCCAAACGATCAACTAGATGCTGAATTTCAATCTCAACCACCCCCTTTTGACGGCGCGGCTCGCACAGTAGAAAGACGCTAATCTCGCAGCGAGATCAACCGCACCTTACTATTGATGTCATCCCCCAGGGCTTCGGCTTTTTTTCTGAGAGCGACCGCCACGTGAGGGGGCACCAATTCGTCCACGCACCCCCCGTGCATCACTATCTCTTTGACGTTGCTGGAACTCAGGAAAGCGTGCTCCAGGCCGGTCATCAAACAGACCGTTTCTACCTCGGGAGCCAGCTTCCTGTTGGCGAGGGCCATCTGGTATTCCAGCTCGAAATCATAAGTCACCCTCAGCCCGCGCACGATGACTGTGGCTCCCTTCCGGCGGACGTACTCCACCGTCAAACTGCCGTAGCTATCAACCTCAACGTTGGAAATTCCTTTCAGAGCCTCCCGCATCAGAGCCAGGCGCTCCTCGGTGGTGAACAAGAGGTTCTTAAGCGGTCGGTTATACACAGCTACGATGAGGTGGTCAAAGATAGTTGCCGCTCGGGTAGCGATGTCCACATGTCCATAGTGGACAGGATCGAATGTGCCGGGATAGACAGCAATGGTCACAGTGAGCCTCCTTTGGCTTATTCGGGCAACGATGCTTATGGCCTAGAAAAAGTTAACTCAAATCTCCCTCTCCTTTCCAAAACTCGTCCACCTTCCGGGCCAGGAGACGGTGTTCGGGTTTGCTCAAATCAGGGTCATCTCGGAAGAGGGCCAGGGCCTCGGTCCGAGCCTGTTCTAAAATCTTCACGTCGCTTAACCTGGCCAGTTTGAGGTCGGGCAGGCCGCTCTGACGGGTGCCAAAGAACTCGCCCGGCCCCCTCAGTTCCAGATCTTTCTCCGCCAGCGCAAAACCATCCTGAGTGCTTTCGATGGCCTTCAGCCGCTGCTCGCCTTCAAAGGACGGTGAATCGGCCACCAGCAAGCAATAGGACTGATGTTCGCTGCGGCCAACCCGGCCCCGGAACTGGTGCAACTGAGCCAGGCCAAATCGCTCCGCTCCTTCTATCAACATGACTGTGGCGTTGGGCACGTCAATGCCCACCTCTACTACCGAGGTGGAGACCAGGATGTCCAATTCACCCCGGTGAAACTGAGCCATAACCGCTTCTTTCTCCTCGCCTTTCATGCGTCCATGAAGCAACCCCAGGCGCAGGTCGGGGAAAACCTCTTCCTGCAACCGCCGGTATTCTTCCACCGCGGCCTTGGCTTCAATTTTCTCCGATTCCTCCACCAGGGGACAGATGATGAAGGCTTGGCGGCCTTGCTCGATTTGGGCGCGCACGAAACTGTAGGCGCGCTCCCGTTCGCGGGGCAGCAACCACCTGGTCTTGATCTCCTGGCGGCCGGGAGGCAGTTCATCAATGACCGAGATGTCCAAATCGCCGTAGATGGTCAGGGCCAGGGTGCGAGGGATGGGCGTGGCACTCATGACCAAGACGTGAGGATTGTAGCCTTTCTGACGCAAGGCAGCCCGCTGGGCCACGCCGAAACGGTGCTGCTCGTCAATGACAGCCAGGGCCAGGTCCTTGAAACTCACGCCCTCTTGAATCAGAGCATGGGTGCCGATGACGATGTCTACTTCACCAGCAGCGATCTCCTCGTGTATCTGCTCCTTTTCTGCGGGTTTCAGACTGCCGGTGAGGAGGCGGATTCGGAGAGAGGGGGCTGAGGAGTCTGTTGGGGGTGTCCCCTCCAGTTTCCCCAAATTGCTTACGCCTTCCAGGAGCCGAGTGACATTTTTGTAGTGCTGCTCTGCCAATATCTCCGTCGGGGCCATGATGACAGCCTGGAAGCCACCGGCCACCGTCAGAAACATGGCCGCCACGGCCACCACCGTCTTGCCAGAGCCGACGTCTCCTTGCAAGAGACGGTTCATGGGCTTGGCTGAACGCAGGTCGTTGACGATCTCTCGCAGAACTCGCCGCTGGGCTTTGGTCAATTCAAAGGGCAGAGAGCGGATAAAGGACTCCAACAACTCCTCATCCACAGCTACGGCTCGACCCGGTTGAGTCCGCCAGGCATGTCTCTGGCGGAGGACGCCCATCTGAATCAGGAAAAACTCGTCGAAAGACAGCCGGCGGCGGGCCTGCTCCAAGGTCTGCCGGTTATCGGGGAAATGAATCTGGCAGATAGCCGTCTCCAGGTCCATCAAGTTGGCCCTTTGACGCACGCTGGCCGGCAAATGATCGGGCAGGCGCTTGGTCCAGTAGTCCACTGCCCGTTTAGTCAGGCGACGCAGCCAGCGGTTGGTGAGGCCCTTGGTGAGGGGATAGACGGGCACCAAACGCCCGGTGTGGATCAACTCTTTGTCCAGGGGCTCCCATTCCGGTGATTGAAAGGTGAGACGACCCAGGTACTCGTCTACTTTGCCGCTGAGGACGATCTGGCGCCCGGGACGCATCTGCTTTTCCAGGTAGGGTTGATTGAACCAGGTGGCCTCGATAGTGCCGGTGCCGTCAGCGATGATACTGGTGACGATGCTTCCACCTCCTCTGGTCTGACGAGCTTTGGTATCCCAGACGGCGCCAATGATCGTCACCTCCTCGCCGTAGTGCAACTGGCTGATAGTCTTCAGAGAACGGTAGTCATCGTAGCGGCGGGGAAAGAGGTAAAGCAAGTCACGGATGGTGGTCACTCCCAGGCGCTTCAGGCGTTTGGCGTAGCCGTCGCTGATGCGGGGCAGAACAGTGACCGGTGAATCCAGGCCAAGGCCCCTGCGCTCCTTCGAGGGGCTCAGGGCACCACCTGGCTCAGGACGGGCTCTGGGCTTTGCCGGCCTGGGGGCTTTTTCTTGCCCTGGAAGTTGTGGGGCTTCGACTTTCTCTTCGACCGGCCTCGGGACAGGTTCTCTCTCTGTTCGCGCTCCGTCTGGCGGTCTCTCTTTGTCTCTCTCCCTCCTAAACTCGTCCAACCTGTCCAATATGCCCTGCACCATTTGGACTCGCTCTTGGCGGTCCTCCACAGCAGGGTAGTTCGCGAGCTGGGCGACGATGTCGGCCACGAACTGTTTTTCCTCGGGGGTCTGCGCCTGGGCCAAAGCCTGTCGTTCCCATGTCGAGGCAAATTTGTCCAGGCCGCCAATGACGGCTTTGTTGCGGTATCCCAGCTTTTTTTCTTGGGTCAAGATTTTGTTCAATATCTCTAATGCCGATAACACACTGTCCTCGCTTTGGTATGCCAAACTATCAGTTCATCCTCCCGCAGGTTGCGAACCCTGCGGGAGGATCATCCTTTCCTTCACCAGAGCTTG
>JAOZOT010000721.1 GCA_029933115.1 Anaerolineae bacterium
TCGGGCCAGAACATCTTGCTCCTGGGCCGTCCGGGCGTGGGCAAAACGACCATGCTGCGGGAAGTGGCACGGGTTCTGGCCGAAAACAAGCGCGTGGTCATTGTGGATACTTCCAACGAGATCGGTGGCGATGGCGACATCCCCCATCCGGCCGTTGGTCGGGCACGGCGTATGCAGGTGCAGACCCCGGCTCTCCAGCACGAGGTGATGATCGAAGCCGTCGAGAATCACATGCCCGAAGTGATCATCATTGACGAGATTGGGCGGGAGTTGGAAGCACTGGCCGCTCGCACCATCGCCGAGCGGGGCGTGCAGTTGGTGGGCACTGCTCACGGCAATACTCTGGACAACCTGATGCAAAACCCCACTCTGTGCGATCTGATCGGCGGCATCCAGGCGGTGACTCTGAGCGATGAGGAGGCGCGCCGCCGTGGCACCCAGAAGACGGTGCTGGAACGCAAGGCTCCGCCCACTTTTGATGTGGTGATAGAGATCCAGGACTGGCACCGTCTGGCCGTGCACCACGACGTGGCCAAGGCAGTGGATGCTATTCTACGGGGGCGCAACCTGCCCGCCGAGATCCGTTACCGCGATGAGGAAGGTAAAGTGCAAATCGAGGAGGCCACGCTGCCACCCCCTAGCCTGTACGAGAAGCCAATTCGGCTGCCCTCTCAACCTTTTGGTGTCCCTTCTACGCTGCGGGTCTATCCTTATGGCATCGGCCAGAACCGTCTGAAGCAGGCTGCTCAGAACCTGCACCTGCCGGTGGTCATCGTCAAGGACCTGGGGGACGCTGATGTGGTCATCACCCTGAAGAACTACTATCGCAAGCGCCCCCAACCTATCAGCGAAGCTGAGCGGCGGGGTGTGCCCACCTATGTCTTACGCTCCAACACCGTTACACAGATGGAGAGTTGCCTGGCTGACATCTTTGAACTGGAAGCGGAGGTGAGGGACCCTTTTGCCCTGGCCATGCGTGAGACCCAGGAGGCCATCCAAAAGGTGCTTTCTGGGGCTCGCGTCGTTGAACTGTCGCCTCAGAACGCCTACATACGCCGTCAGCAGCATCAGATGGCCCGCGAGGCCAACCTCATCTCCCACAGTCGAGGCAGGGAGCCGCACCGTCGGGTCAGGATTTATCAGAACAACAGGTGAGAGCCAAAGTGCCCCTCACTTTCCTTGCCCATCGAGGCCTCATGATTTATCAATCTTGAACTCAGCTTTGCCCGCATAGGTCAAGGAATTTGAAAACCCCCGCACGGCGGTTGAAACCGCGTGCTATGGCAGGCCAAACCGCCCTGCGGCGGTTTCTCGCCCGGTCGGCGAAGGCCGACCTGGCCCGGCTTAGCTTGCGAATTCATTCGCCAGGCGGCCTGGAGCAGAGAACTGCGTAAGTCTTGTTATTGAGGAAAGAGGTGAGGGACATGGCCGAAGCTATAGAGGAACTGAAGCAAAAATATAGTGGAGAGTGGGTGGCAGTCAGGGTAACTGAGAGAAGTAACGTTTGGCCTGAGAAGGGTGTGCTCCTCGCTCATAACCGCGACCGTCGGGACCTGTACCGAGAGTTGAGGGAGCAAAGGGTGCGCGACGCCTATATCTTCTTTGCAGGACCCATCCCCAAGCCTGGATATAGTTTGCAACTATGAA
>JAOZOT010000722.1 GCA_029933115.1 Anaerolineae bacterium
ACGCCCCCGCCGATGACCAGAGCCGCGTCGGTGACGGGCAGTTGTTCCTCGTCCTGCGCGTAGAGCCAGCGGGCGCGAGCCACGGCTGCCTTGACGATGTCTTTGGCCTTGCGGGTGGCCGCCTCCCGGTCGTGGAGATGGACCCAGGAGCAATGCTCGCGGATGTTGGCCATCTCCAGCAGATAAGGGTTGAGGCCAGCTTCCTGAATACAGTTGCGGAAGGTGGGCTCGTGCAAGCGGGGCGAGCAGGAAGCTACCACCACCCGGTTGAGATTGTGCTCGACGACAGCCTTTTTGATCTCCTGCTGGCCGGGGTCAGAACAGGTGTAGCGGTTGCCCTGGGCAAAGACCACGTCGGGCAGCTTCTCTGCATAGTCCCGCACCGCTGCCGTGTCCAGACTCCCGGCGATGTTTAACCCGCAATCACAGACAAAGACGCCGATACGAAGTTCATCTTTGAGCAATTGGCACCTCCAAACCACACTGACTGTGGCGCTATTCGCCAGCCTCTTTCAGGGCCCGCTTGTATACCCGGTCACTTAACCTGAAATTCTTCCGTTTCAGTTGATCCAAGATGGGCCTGACCTTCTTCACCAATCCCCGCCTCTTGGCCAGTACCAGAATACCAACGGTGCTGATTTGCCTAAACCCAATCAACCTGGCCGCAACACGCGCCTTTTCCTCGTCAATGATCAGCCAATCCGCCTTCAACTCCTCTGCCAGAACGAGTACCTCCGCCTCTCCCCTATCCAGTCGTTTAGTAGAAAATCGATCATTGCCTTGTTGCGCACCCTCTCCGTGCGTATCCAGACAGCCTTCCGCACCCTCCCCGCCCCAGGCCTCCCCGCTCCCTGAACCACAACTTCGTCATAAACGCCTTGAGGGATGACGATTTCTCCAAAGATCTCTTTCAGTAGATCCAGCTTCCCCACTTTGCTCAAGGCGATCAAAGGAGTTGAATTGGCGACCACGATCATTATCCCAGTTCCTCCTCCAACGCGGTCAGGCTCTCGAATTCTAAATCCAACTCCTCAGCACTATAGTCAATAATAGGAACATTGCTTTCTCCCAACAAGTCAATGAAATCCCACTTGCTGAGCCCGGCCAGCCGTGCCGCTTTGCCCAGCGATAGGATTTTGGTAGCATAAAGCTTGATACCTAGAAGCTTTCGTGCTTCCACAGCGAGAGCTTCCTGAGACAGGCCGTGAGACAAAAGCACAAGATACACATCCTCTGGCACACTGATCTCCCAACTGATCATCTTAACAGCTTCCACGCTCATTTCAATCTGCCTCCATCGCCATCGGATCGCACTGCTCAACAGCGAGCCGCAGCGCTTCCAGACAGGTCAGCGAACAGGTCTGCTTCCGCTCCGAGAGGCCGCCCAGCGCCGCCACCAGATCGTCCTTCGTGATGGCCAGGGCTTCCTCCAGTCCCTTTCCCTGCACCAGTTCCGTCAGCGCGCTGCTGCCCGCAATAGCGGCCACGCACCCCTGGGCCTTGAAACGCGCCGCCTCGATGAGGCCGTCTTTCACCCGAATCGCAAACCGCACCGTGTCGCCATCTTGAGGATTGCTGGCCATCCCCACCCCGTGGGCGTCGGGCAGGTCTCCCACGTTGCGCGGATTCAAGAAGTGATCCATCAC
>JAOZOT010000204.1 GCA_029933115.1 Anaerolineae bacterium
AGAACGCAGCTTCCATCGCCGCCATGATCCTGACCACCGAAGCCCTGGTAACCGACATCCCGGAGGAGGAAAAAGCTCCTGCGACGCCTACACCGCCGGAGTATTAAAGCCAGATTCCGACCTAGCGAGGTAGCCCCATCCGGCGAGGGCTACCTCGCCACCTCTGTAATTATCGTTCATTCATCATCAAATCAAGCTCGGAGAGGTGTTCATCATGCCCATGTATGAATACGAATGTCTGACCTGTGGTATGCATTTTGAAAGCCGCCAACACTTCGGTGATCCGCCTTTGCAACAATGCCCACACGGTCACCGTAAGGTACGGCGCGTGTTTTCGCCCCCGGCCATCGTTTTCAAGGGCCCTGGGTTCTATGTCACCGACAACCGCTCCGGCGGCAACGGCCGGAACGGTGGAGGAAACAAGTCTGAAGAGAAAGTTGTTGAGAAGGAAAAAGCCGTCAGCTAGGGCTGAAAGAGTAGCTTCTTCGCTAGCCAATCAGTATCTCCAATGCCCGGATCAGCACGTCTACCCCTCGGCAGAACTCCTCGCTTTCGATGTACTCGTGAGGGGTGTGATCCAGGCGCGCATCACCCGGCCCGTAAGCTATAATGGGACAACCCCACACCGGGCCGACGACGTTCATATCAGAAGTACCTGTCTTTAGTTTGAATCGTGGCCGCCCACCTTCGGCGCGGATAGCCCGCAGCAGGGCTCGCACCAACGGGGTGTTCTTCTCCGCCTGGAAGGGCGGCTCACTGTAAGGAAAGGTCAACTGCGCTCCGTTGGACCAGGCTCGCATCTCCTGCTGCAGAGCCGCCACATCTAACCCCGGCGGCAGGCGCAGGCCAATGCTCATCTCCACCCCGTCCTCCAATCCGTCGCCGAAGGTGCGTATGGCCCGCAGGACAGGATCCAAAGTATCGAAGCGCCACGCCCGGCCTTTGTTCAGGGTCACAGCGCGGGCCGTCAGCCGATTCCAGAAAGCCACCGCCTCTTCGGCCGGAGTCGGCTGTCCGGAGGCGCTGTGCCCGGCCGGCCGCGCGAGCCGATAGTCGGCGCTCAGGGTGCCCTTGTAGCCCAGGATGATTCCCTCCCAGCCGCCGGGCTCGCCGATGATTGCGCAGTCTGGCGGCTGCATTGTGCGCGCCAGATGGCGCGCCCCCCGCGAGTGGGCCTCCTCTTCGACCGCTCCGATCACCACCAGCCGCACGTTACGAGCACGAGTGGATGACCCATCGTTCAATCGGGGAGCCATCCGCGCTGCCGCCAGCACGAAAGCTGCCAGGGGGCCTTTGGCATCCACTGCCCCCCGACCGTACAGTCGGCCTCCCTCCCGTCGCACGGGGACCAGACCCGGCACAGTGTCCATGTGCCCCAGCAGCAAGATGGTTCGCTTGGCCGCCGGGTCTCCAAGGATGCCCACGACGTTCCCCACTTCATCACGCCGCACGCAGAAGCCCAAAGCTGCCATTTGCCGGACCAGGTACCCGGCCACAGCGTCCTCCTGACCGGACGGACTGGGGATAGAAAGCAGTTCTTCTAAAAAAGCAAACGGATCCATCCTGCCTCACCTTGAAGCTGTGATACTTGCAGCGACGTTCAAATCTCCAACACTGCCGCCACCTGTTGCACCACCCTGTCTACCTCTTCTGTGCCTATCACCAGAGGTGGCAGGAAGCGCATCACTGTGGCTCCGGCGGAAAGGGCCAGCACGCCCCGCTCGGCCAGGGCAGCCAGATGAGGGGCAGACGGTTCCTTCAATTCCACGCCGACCATCAGCCCCAGTCCTCGCACCTCTCGCACTCGCGGTGAGGGAATGGCCTTCAGGCCGTCCATCAGCCGCGCCCCCAGTTTGGCTGCCCGTTGGGGCAGCTTTTCCGCTTCGATGTAGCCGATGGTCGCCAAGGCTGCCGCACAGGCCAAGGGGTTGCCACCGAAGGTGGTGCCGTGAACTTTTTGGGGCAGGTTCCCCACCCGCGAGCCGATGAGCACGGCTCCCATCGGCAGGCCCCCCGCGATGGCCTTGGCCACGCACATCAGGTCGGGCTGCAAGTCGTAATGCTGGCAGGCAAACATGCGCCCTGTGCGCCCAAAGCCGGTTTGCACCTCGTCCACGATGAACAGCGCCCCTCGCTCCCGGCACAGCGCCTGCACCCCACGCAGATACTCGCCGTCGCCGGGGATGATTCCCCCTTCACCCTGCACTACCTCCAGGATAACGGCCGCTGTCTCTTCATCCACCGCCTGTTGCATCCGTTCCAGACGATTGTAGGGCACGAACGTAAAGCCCGGCAGCAAAGGCTCAAAGGGTTGGCGGTACTGCCGGCGCCAGGTAGCCGATAGTGCGCCAAAGGTGCGCCCGTGGAAACCGCGCATGGCGGCTACCACTTTCGTCCGTCCGGTGCTGAGCCGGGCGAATTTGAGCGCTGTTTCCACTGCCTCAGCCCCCGAATTGCACAGAAAGGCCCGCTCCAGCCCCGACGGGGCGATGCGGGTCAATTCGGCCAGCAATTGAGCGCGCCGGTCGTTGTAAAAACCGTTGGGGCAGATCATCAGTCGCCGCACCTGTTCCGTCACGGCCTGGATCACGGCCGGATTGGCGTGGCCTACATTGGCCACACCGTGACCGCCGACGCAGTCAATGTACTCTTTGCCCTCGGCGTCCCACACCCGCGCTCCCTCTCCACGCACCAGCACCAAGGGCTGTTTACTATAGACCCCGCTGTTGTGGCGGTCTTCCAGGGCGATAATCCCACCGCTGTTCATTGTATCACCGTCCCCTGACCGGCCAGCGCCCGGCGTAACGGTTGAGCCACCCGCCCGTCGGCGATGACGACCTGCTTTACTCCGTCGCGCAGAGCCTCGACAGCTCCCAGCAGCTTTTTCTTCATCCGGCCTTGGGCATAGCGGTCGAGGTGATCTTCCACCTGCTCCCGCGGGATGTAGGAGATAAGCGTGCTCTCGTCGGGAAAATGGCGCAAGAGACCCGGCACGTTGGAAAGGATGATCACTTTTTCTGCTTTCAGTGCGGTGCCGATGGCCGCTGCCACCCGGTCACCGTCCACGTTCAGCGCCTCGCCCTGCTGGCTGACGGCCAGTGGAGCCACGACCGGTACGTAGCCCGCCTCCAGCAAGGTGTTCAGCAACCCGACGTTGACCCGCTCGATTTTGCCGCTGTAATCGCCGCGTAGCACCTTGCGTTTGCCGTTCTCGACGATGCGCAACGTACCTTTGCGCTTTCCCTCCAGCAGCCGTCCGTCCAATCCAGAAAGGCCGAGGGCATTGACCCCCAATTGCTGCAAGCGTTCCACCAGCAGCTTGTTGATGCGACCGGCCGTGACCATAGCGAAAATCTCCAAGGTCTGACGGTCGGTGTAACGGCTGACGTGTCCCGAGACCGAGGTCACGAAGCGGGGTGGGTGGCCCAGCTTCTCGGAGATGACGTTGGTCTCGTGAGAGCCGCCGTGAACCAGGACGACTGATTCGCCCTGCTGGACCAGTTCGGCAATGTCGGCGCACACGGCCTCTATATCTATGCCGCCGTTGCCTCCTGCTTTGACAACGATCATAAGCTCCTCCTTCGCGATTGGGTAAAAGTGAGGCGTGATGCGTGATTCGTGTCCTTCGTGTTGGTCAGATGGGGTGCAGACCGGGGAACTCTAGCCCCAGAGTTTCTGGCCATCCGTACATGACGTTCATCGTCTGCACTGCGTTGCCGGCCGCGCCCTTCATCAGGTTGTCAATGGCAGCGATGACCACCAGCCGCCGCTGGCCTGGGTCGGCCACGAAGCCGATGTCACAGTAATTAGCTCCAGAGAGGATCTTGGGCTCTGGATAGCGGTGGATTCCGCGCTTGGCCCTGACCAGTCGCACGAACGGCTCGGCGCCGTAATCCTCACGGTAGATGCGCCAGGCCTCCCGCTCGTCCAGTTCCTCGTGCAGCAGGCAATGACAGGTGGCCAGTGCGCCGCGCACAATGCCCACTGACGTGACGGAAAAGTGCAGGCCGGGCTGCTGTGGGTCGAGGTTCAGTTCCTGGATTAGCTCGGCGAGGTGGCGGTGGCCCGTCGGTGCGTAGGAACGCACCACTCCGGCCCTCTCCGGGTGATGAGAGGCCGGGCTGGGCCTGTGCCCCCCCTCTGAAGAGCCAACCTTGACCTCGACCACCGCTTCTCGCACCAGCCCCCGTCGGTAAAGGGGCCACAGGGCCAGCAGGGTGACCGCTGCGTTGCAACCTGTGCCGCTGGCGTACCGGGCGCCGACCAGTTGATCGCGATACAGCTCCGGCAGGCCGTAGACAAAGCGGGTCAGCCATTCTGGAGCCGGATGCTCACGCCCATACCAACGCGCATAGTCTGCGGCCTCACGCAGGCGGAAATCGGCCGACAGGTCCACGATCCGCTCGGCCAGAGCGGCCAGGTCTTCGATACGCTCCATAGCGTGGCCGTGAGGCAAAGCCAAGAATAATAGGTCGCAGGGAGCCAGGGCTTCGCAGTCTCGGCCCGAAGGCCCAGTGGAGCCGTCGGCCAGGCGAGTGAAGCGCAGTTCGGTGTGTCCGCGCAGGTTAGGATGTACAAAGTAGGCGTATTGTCCGGCGTAAGTCTCCGAAGTGATCTGGGTCACTTCCACCTGAGGGTGGGCCAGCAGCAACCGCAACAACTCTCCCCCAGTATAGCCGGAGGCGCCTACGATTGCAGCACGAATCATTTTTCCCTCCGGTCAGGTGCGAGGCATTTCCAAAGCGCCTCGCACTTCAAGACGCTATCTTCAGAATGTAATCTACCATCTTGCCGGCGATGTTGGCCTCAGTGGCCTGCATGGCTCCGTGAAACTCTGGGGTGTGGTTCACCTCATTGACCAGGAGAGAGCCATCAGCGTCCTCCAAAATGTCTACAGCGACGATGTCTCCTCCTACCGCCTCGGCAGCAGCGCGAGACAGGCGGTCTATTTCTGGAGAGAGCGGGAGGCCAGATGTGTGGCCGCCACGGGCTGTGTTGGTGATCCAATGGGTTGAGCTACGGTAGACGGCGTACACTGTCTCACCACCCACCACGAGGGTACGGATGTCGCGCCCTGGTTTGTGGATGTACTCTTGAACGTAGAAGGGAGCATCTTGAGATTTGTCCAGGGCCTCCTTGTGTTCAAGCACAGCTTCGGCTGCCTCGCGGTCGTTGAGTTTGCTCATCAGCCTCCCCCAGGAGCCAATTGGAGGTTTCAAGACCACCGGATAGCCCATCTTTTCCACGGCTTTCAGGGCCGGCTCTCGGGCAAAGGCAATGGCAGTACGGGGAGTAGGAATCCCGCGCTCGATAAGAGCCAAAGTCGTCAAGACCTTATCCCCGCAGGTAGCAATCGCCTCATAGGAATTCACTGTCCTCACACCCTGCTCCTGTAGGATTTTGACGGCGTAGAGGGCGCGGGAATGGCTCAGGCAGCGTACCAAGACGACGTCGTAGTCTCTTGGTGTTGCACCATTCAAGTCAAAGATTACTTGGCGCACGTCAATTCTTGCAAAATTCACCCCGCGCTTCCGCAAGGCTTGGAAGATGAGTTTCTCCTCCAGGCGGATGCGGGAACAGAGAATGCCTATGTTTATCGCCCCGCCTTCATAGCAGCGACCTCCAAGACGTAATCAATGATCTTCCCCGGAATGTCTACCCCTGTGGGAGTGATGCTGTTGCGGAATTCCGGGGTATGATTGACCTCGCTCACCAGCAAACGGCCGTCGGGAGCCTCAAAGATGTCTATGGCGACCACCCCTCCCCCCACGGCTTGTGCCGCAGCGCAGGAAATACGGTCTACCTCTGGAGTGATGGGACAGTTCGAGGCTGTTCCCCCACGGGCGGTATTGGTTATCCAATGTGTCGAGCTGCGGTAGATGGCGGCTATGGTCTCACCGCCGGCGACAAAGCTACGGATGTCGCGCCCTGGCTTTTCGACATACTCCTGGATGTAGAAGATAGAGTGTTGGTAGCCTCCCAGTGTTTTCTTGTGCTCCAAGATAGCTTCGGCGGCGTAGCAGTCGCTCACCTTGGCCAGCAGCCGCCCCCACGAACCGAAGAGCGGCTTGAGCACCACCGGGTATCCCATTTCTTCGATGGCTTCCAGCGCCGCCTCTGGGGTGAAAGCGACCTTGGTCCGTGGGATGGGCACACCCGCTTTCTGCAAGGCAGCGCTGGTGAGCAGTTTGTCGCCGCAGGTGGCCACCACGCGATGAGGGCTGACCGCCGGTATCCCTACACTTTCCAGCCAGCGGGTGAGGTAGTAGGCTTGCGAGTGACTCAGGCAGCGGACGAGCACGGCGTCGTACTTCCCCAGACCGTTGTCGCCCAGGTCAAAGACTACCTCCCGTGGGTCAATCCGGTCATAGTTCACCCCCCGCTTTTGTAGGGCGGCGAAAAGCAACTTCTCCTCGATCCGCACTCGAGAACACAATACACCGATCTTTACTTCCCCATTTGTCTCACCTCCCATTCTTTCACC
>JAOZOT010000723.1 GCA_029933115.1 Anaerolineae bacterium
GTAAAGGATAGGGCCGATGGAATTGACAATCTCCCTGGGTCAGATGGACATAGCCCTGGGTCAACCCCGGCTGAATCTGGCCAAAGTACAAGAATTGACGGCCGAGGCCAGGCGTCGAGGTTCAGACGTGGTGCTATTCCCTGAACTGTGGGCCACAGGCTACGATCTCGAAAACGCGGAGCAATACGCTACCGGCCTCGATGAGGGCTTTTTCGCCGAGCTTGCCGCTTTGGCCAAGGAAAACGCCATCCACATCTGCGGCTCGCTCCTTTCCGTGCAAAACGGGCGCTATTACAACACCGCTCCCTTCTTCTCTCCAGAAGGCAAGTGTCTGGGCCACTATAGCAAAATCCACCTCTTCCGCCTGATGGATGAGGACAAGTATCTGACCGCCGGTCAGGCGGCTCCCGTTTTTGACCTGCCTTGGGGCAAGAGCGCCATCGCCATCTGCTACGATCTGCGCTTCCCAGAATTGTTCCGCCGCTACGCTCTGGCCGGAGCCAGAATCATCTTCCTGCCGGCCGAGTGGCCCTACCCTCGCCTGGAGCACTGGCGCACGCTGCTCCAGGCCCGGGCCATCGAGAATCAGATGTTTATTGTCGCCTGCAACCGGGTGGGAGAAAGCAAAGGAGAGAGATTCTTCGGCCACTCCGCCATCTACGACCCCTGGGGGAGACTGGTAGTAGAGTCTGGTGACAGCGAAGTGCTCCTGACAGCCAGAGTAGATATGACCCTGGTGGAAGAAACACGCCAAGCAATTCCCGTCCTCACCGACCGCCGGCCAGAGCTCTACTGAGAAGTCGGACCTCAGCGTGGTGGATGCGAGGCTGCCGCAAGCGCCGATAGCCTGTTTTGAGAAGGCTTGTGAGGCATTGCAGGGGTTATGCTAAACTGCCTCGGAAGAGGGAAGGGGGAAGCAGGCAGTCATGTGGACTGTCAAAGACAAATGGGGCAACGAGATTACCCTGACCGACGAGCGTTGGCACCACATCTCCGAAGGTCACTGGGAACTGGCTGACCGTCTTGATCAGGTACTGGAAACGATCCGCTTGGGCAGACGCAGACAGGCAGCCGGCGATCCAAACAAGTACAGGTATTCCAGAGCCTTTGATGACCTGCCCCACAATTATACTCACATCTTTGTAATCGTCAGGTTAGCTCCTGGCAAATTCGTCATCACGGCGTATCCCAAGCGGGTGAGGTGAAATAAATGGCACGAGAGCTAAGGTTTCTCTACGATCGGAAGGCCGACGTCCTATACGTGTCACTGGGACATCCTGAATACACTGATTATATTGAGATCAACGATGACTTCATCTTGCGCCTTGATCCCGATACCAAAGAGGTAGTGGGTTTCACCATTATAGATTTTGTGGCTCACTTTTCGCAACCTGAGCCCCGACTACATATCCCGCTGGATGCCTCTTTCCGGCTGCTAGTGGACATCCCAGAGCTGACTTCAATATGAACAGGTGGAGCTCTGCACCCCATAAGTCAGACCTCAGCGTGGTGGGTGCGAGGCTGCCGCAAGCGCCGATAGCCTGCTTTAAAAAGCGTTTGAGAGCCCGGTAAGCCTGCCTGTAAGAGCGTGCCTGAAAAATGCTCGTAGTGGCGACTTGAGTCGCTAATGACCGGTGCTC
>JAOZOT010000724.1 GCA_029933115.1 Anaerolineae bacterium
CTCACTACTCTCTGCTTCCCGCACTATCTTCACAATCGGCGTAGAGCTCGTTGCACCGACGCAAATTTCAGCGATGCCGGTAGTACAATCGGTCGGTGTGGGGGGCTCGACAATGTCGTCTACTCAATGTGGCCGGAAGGTGAACACCGGACCGTCGCGGCAGACTAGCATCCCCCCTCTCTGGCACGACCCACAGACTCCCAGCCCACACCGCATGTACTTCTCCAGGCTCAACTGGCAGGAGAGGCCGTGGCCCTGGCAGAGCTCCAGTACTCTGTCCAACATGGCCTCAGGCCCGCAGGCGTACACGGCATCCACCCCCTCTCGCTCGAGAAGCGATTCGACCACATCGGTGACCAGGCCCCGTACCCCGGCCGAGCCGTCCTCAGTGGCCAGAATCACCGAGCAGCCCAGCCTGGCGAAGCGCTGGGGAAAGACGAGCTCGGCTCTGGAGCGCGCCCCGATGGCTGCTGTGACTTGGCGTCCGGCCCCTACCGCTCGTTGGGCCAGAAAGGCCAGCGGGGCGACGCCGTAACCGCCGCCTATCAAAAGAATGTGCTCTCCATTCAACTCAAAACCATGTCCCAGAGGCCCACGAAACCATATTTTATCATCAATCTTCAGCCGATGCAACTTCTCTGTAAAAGGGCCGACCTTAGCCACAGTGATGGTCACGGGGTCTGCGTCCACCAAACTGAAGGGCTTCTCGTCCACCCGAGGCAGCCAGACCATGACGAATTGACCTGGATCCGCCTCAACCGTTGCCTCCAAGACAAAGGTCCTGACTTGTGCGTTTTCCTCGATAACTCTCGCTATCCTGGTTAGCCGGGGCAGACCACCTCTCATCGTACTCCCTCTTCCAGGGTTGGGGTGGGGTCGGGGTGGGCCATTCCTCTG
Organism: Anaerolineae bacterium; assembly: GCA_029933115.1. Classification (GTDB taxonomy): domain Bacteria; phylum Chloroflexota; class Anaerolineae; order E26-bin7; family E26-bin7; genus E26-bin7. Next base: position 898 of record JAOZOT010000724.1, read on the forward strand.
AGGTCGGTCGGTGTCTTGTGGCCGTGCTCGATCATGAAAGAAGCTATCTCCTGTGCAATCGCCCCGAGAGCGTTCACGCCCCGGTAGTAAACGGCGGACCCGACCCCTACGGCCGTAGCGCCGGCCATGAGCATCTCCACGGCGTCCCGGCCGTCCACCACGCCACCCAGACCGATGATAGGTATATCCACAGCCTGGTAGATTTCGTAAACGCAGCGCACGGCGATGGGTCTGATGGCCGGTCCTGAAAGACCCCCCACTCGATTGGCCAGGATAGGCTGGCCGCAGTCCACGTCAATGACCATGCCGGCCACGGTATTGATGGCCGCGATGGCGTCGGCTCCGGCTGCCTCTACCGCCCGAGCGATGGCCGCAACATCGGTCACGTTGGGGGAGAGCTTGACGATGACCGGCAGAGGCGTCGCCCCTTTCACCGCTTTGGTGACGGCGGCGGCACTGTCGGGGTCGGCGGCAAAAGGACGTCCGAATTCGGCGGCTACGTTGGGGCAGGAGATGTTTACCTCAACGAAATCCGGCCCGGCCTCGCTCACCCGGCGGGCTACTTCGGCGAACCCTTCCACCGTTTCGGCGAAGATGCTGGCGATGAGGGGCACGCCCAGGGGCTCCAATCTGCCTTTGGCGTCCTTCAGGATGGCTGCCATCTCCTCGACGCCGGGGTTGGCCAGTCCAATGGCATTGATCAGGCCGTGGCCCCAATCCAGCACGGTGGGGTTGGGATGGCC
>JAOZOT010000019.1 GCA_029933115.1 Anaerolineae bacterium
CTTAGCTGCTCGGCCCGACGATTTATCATCGGGCAGCAGGACAAATCGAACGCTCTCAAGCCGGGAGAGTAGGGTTGAGGGGATACCCCTCAACCTCCCCGGGCTTCGCTACGCAAGCCCGATAGCCGAATGCTCACCGCAGAGGGCGAGTGGTGACTATGGGTACAACCAATGTATAGAGAGGCAGAACAATAGCTCCAAAAGCCGGCTGATACCAATCTTGCAGCGCAAAAGGCCCACCCAGAGCAAACAGCCAGACAGGAACCGAGAGCGTCGAGACACAGAGCTGGCTGAATCGTCGGACCTTCATCACACGCAATAACCAAAGCGGTGTAAGCACCGTCAGCGCCCCAAAGACGATCCACAGCAGCTTCAGCAATATCTCCCGCTCCTGCGGCACACTAGCGTTATAACTGGTCCGCAGCACTCCTTCGATGGCTACATAGGCCATCACAATCTCGGACGGGATGTGCTTCAGAACTCGTGCCATATAGTTATCGCTTCCTTTGACTGAACGTGCCATGTTGTATTCCTCCCCTTAATTGGAATGTTCTACCTCCAGGCTGATGTCCAAGGCTTTCACCGAATGGGTCAGCGCGCCTACCGAGATGTAATCCACCCCGGTGGCGGCGATAGCGGCCACGTTCTCCAGAGTCACATTGCCTGAAGCCTCCAGCGGGACCCGGCCGGCGGTCATTTCCACCGCCTGGCGCATCTCGTCCAGATCCATGTTGTCCAGCATGATGCGGTCAACGTTCAAAGCCAGGGCCTCTTCCAACTCGGCCAAGCTTTTGACCTCCACCTCCACAGCCAGCCCCAGCCGGTTCCTGCGGCGGACTCGTTCCACAGCCCGGGTGATGCTGCCGGCGGCAGCGATGTGGTTGTCTTTGATGAGCACCATGTCGTAGAGGCCCAGGCGATGGTTCTGGCCACCACCCAGGCGCACGGCCCACTTGTCCAGAAGCCGCAGGCCAGGAGCGGTCTTGCGAGTGTCGAGAATGACCGCCCTCGTGCCGGCTACCGCTTCCACATAGCGGCGAGTCAAGGTGGCGATGCCTGACATGCGTTGCAGGAAGTTGAGGGCGGTGCGTTCGGCGGTGAGGATGCCGACGGCGGAGCCTTCGACTGTGGCCACGATGTCGCCTTTGGAGATGAGGTCGCCGTCTTTCAGACGAGCCTGGAAAATGATGCGCTCATCCACCTGCCGGAAGACCTGGCACGCCACATCCAGCCCGGCCAGCACCCCCTGGGCCTTGGCTAGGAAACAGCCACGCACCCGCATCTCCGGCGGCAGAATCCACTGACTGGTCACATCGCCAGAACCGATGTCTTCGGCCAAGGCACGCTGCACAATAGCTTGAATCTGTTCATCAACCATGCAGCCCTCCTGAGCAAAAAGATAACACAAGGAGAGGAAAATGTCAAGGGTTTTCCCAAAATCGTGCTTTGTGTGGTATAATTATGGCACTGTCTACACCCTTGGACCAGGAGGACTTATTCTATGCAAAATATCCTCATCACCGGCGGAGCCGGCTTTATCGGCTCCAACTTTGTGCGCTACATCCTCAACAAATACCCGGATTACCGCGTCGTGGTCTACGACAAGCTGACTTATGCCGGCAACCTGGACAATCTCAGAGATGTCGAAAAGCTCAGCGACCGCTACACCTTTGTTAAAGGTGACATTTGCGATGAGAAGCTGGTGGATCAGGTCATGCGTGAGCACCAGATTGACACCATCGTCAACTTTGCGGCCGAGACTCATGTGGATAGATCGCTGATGGGCGCAGGCAGTTTCATCAAGACAGATGTCTATGGCACCTACGTTCTGCTGGAAGCGGCCAAAAAGTACGGCGTAGAGCGCTACCACCAGGTCTCCACGGACGAAGTCTATGGCGAAATCCCACCGGGTTACTCCTCGGTGGAAACAGATCCGCTGCACACCCGCTCCCCCTACTCGGCCAGCAAAGCTGGCGGCGATCTGATGTGTATCGCCTATCACACCAGTTTCGGCGTGCCGGTGACCATCACGCGGGGCTCCAACAGCATCGGGCCGTATCAGTACCCAGAAAAAGTCGTGCCGCTGTTCATCACCAACGCCATTGACGACATCCCCCTGCCTCTCTACGGTGACGGCTTGCAGATGAGGGACTATCAGTACGTTTTGGATCACTGCGAGGGCATTGACGTGGTGCTCCACAAAGGCAAAGCAGGCGAAATCTACAACCTGGGCACCGGGGTGGAGACGCGCAACATTGACATGGCCCGGCTCATCCTGAGGCTGCTGGGCAAGCCCGAAAGCCTCATCAAACACGTCAGAGACCGCCCCGGTCACGACCGCCGCTATTCCCTCAACTGCGACAAAATCAAAGCCCTCGGCTGGCACAGCCGCCACACCTTTGAGCAAGCCCTGGAGAAGACGGTGCGGTGGTATGTGGACAACGAATGGTGGTGGCGCAAGATCAAGTCGGGGGAGTACTGGGAATACTACAAAAAGCAATACGAAGGGCGAGAGCTATGAGATTCCTAATCACTGGCGGAGTCGGGTTCATCGGCTGCGCGCTGGCCAACCACTTGGTCAGGGAAGGACACCATGTGCGCGTCCTGGATGACCTGAGCGCCGGTTATGACCCGGACCGGTTAGATCCCAAGGTACTCTTCACCCGGGGCGACGTGAGAGATGTTCCCAAGCTGTGGACCCTGCTGCAAAAGGTGGATTGCGTCTACCACCTGGCAGCCCGAGTCTATGTGGAGCAATCCATCCTATATCCTCGCGAATACAACGATGTCAACGTCGGCGGCACTGTGGCCGTCATGGAAGCCATGCGAGACGCGGGCGTCAAGCGGGTGGTGCTGGCTTCTTCAGGGGCGGTCTACGGTGAACAGGCCATGCAACCGGTGAAAGAAACTCACCCCCCAAACCCCCAATCGCCCTACGCGGTGAGCAAGATCGCCGCCGAGCATTATGTCTTCACCATCGGCGCCTTGTGGGATATAGAGACAGTGGCCCTGCGCATTTTCAATGCCTACGGGCCAGGCCAGCAGGTGCCCACCTCCCATCCACCGGTCATCCCTCAGTTCGTTAAACAGGCGCTGGGTGGAGGTTCGCTGGTCGTCTTTGGCGACGGCAGCCAAACCAGAGATTTTGTTTACATTGACGATGTGGTTGAGGCTATGGTGGCCGCCGCCACCGCCTCTGACGTTGATCGAGCCATCATCAATGTGGGCAGTGGTCGAGAACTCAGCATCAACGAGCTGATTAAAAAGGTGGAACAGGCCACCGGGCGTAAGGTTCATCCCCTTTACAACTCGGCTCAAAGCGGGGGCGTCTCCCGCTTGGTGGCTGACATCAGCCTGGCCAGACGCAAATTGGGCTTCAAACCCAGAACCGACATTGACAAAGGCTTGAGACTCCTGCTGGAGAGGGATCCACAATTCGCCGCTAAAGCATAAGGCGCGGGCTCGGCCGCCATCACCGCCAGGCTACAGCTTTGCTGTAAAACCAGGCCAGAGCGGGGTTGTAGATATAATCATAGGCTCCCACATAGCGGACCACCTGACCTCCGAAGCCCTGCTTGAAACGATAAACTCCCCACAACCCACCTCGGCGGTCGGTAACCGTCCTTGTGTATTTCTCGGGCTCTCTCCCTACCTCATCAGGAATACCCCATAGATCATAGGTCAGACAGCCCCGCTCCCTGGCCCAGCGGATGGCCTCCCACTGCAAGAGATGGTTGGGCATACGGTTGCGCTCTCTGTCCGACGAGGCACCATACATATACCAGGCCCGCTGCCCGAAGGCAAAAGCCATCAGCCCGGCGATGACCTCATCGCGATACGTGGCCAGGAAGAGCTTGGCCAGGCCCAGAGGGACAAAGAGCCGATAGGCTGTCTCATAATATTCCCGGCTGTGCACAGCAAAGCCATCCCGCCGGCCCGTCAACTCGACGAGGCGATAAAAGATGGGCATATCTTCAGCCGTGCCCTCCCGTACCAACACCCCCTTACGTCCTGCCAAGCGCACATTGTAGCGCGTCTTGGATTTCATACGAGCCAGAATCTCCTCCAGGCCGGCCCGCAGGTCTATGTGGATAGTGCTGCGCGGTTGGATCGTCTGCCGGCTGGGGCGAAAGCCATAAGCCTGCAATTGTCCCGCCAGGTTCGGACTGTCGGGCTGCTCGGGTTCAATTTTGAGCAGAATGGCCTTTCTCCGGCGAGCCAGACGGTGGATAGCTGACAACAGAGCCTTGGAAACCACCTGGTTGCCAAAGTCGAGCACGGGGCCCTTGGGTACGTAGGCAATGGAAAGATAAGGGAAGGAAGGCAGGAGGGAGCGGAAAAGGACCTGGGCGCCGGCCACAAGACGGCCTCCGTCCTCAACACCTATGCGCACAGCCTGCCACCCAAAAGCAGCCTTGAGCTGGCCCCACTGCCACGATTGCAGCAGGTGGCCCGTGGACGAAGCAGCCACGAAAGAGTTCCAGGTCTGGCTGTCGAGAGGGTCCTCATCGGTGAACAAACGGGTATACACAACCTGAATTATACCCTCATGAACCGGCGATGTCAATACGTGGGTTCGTAAGTAAGTACCATCCTGACTTGAAATTTTGAGCGTTTTATGGTAGAGTTAGATTGATCCGGCCGGTCAACAAGTACTGATATCCGGAGAAGGATACGGGGTGATGGGTGAGAGAATACTTCTGGTGGACGATAGCCCGGACGTAACCCGAGTCTGCGCTCAGTTTCTGAGCGACGAAGGGTTTGAAGTGGACATAGCCCACCGGGGTCGCCAGGCGCTCAATATGTTGAGGGAAAAGAGCGATTACGACATTCTCATCGTAGATTTCGCCCTGCCCGACATCAGTGGATTGGACCTGTTACACTCTCTGAAACAGGACATACCAACCATCCTCATCAGCGGCTATTTAAGTGAAAGCGAAATGGAAACCATTTCGCGCCTGGAGGGTCTCGCCTTCCTGAGGAAACCATTTCCCATTACCGCTTTGGCTGCGGCGGTGAAAAGAGTTCTGCGAGAGCACAAGTCCCGCTGAAGAAGCGTAACCCCTTGGCCTTGTGAGCGAGTCAAGATTCGAAGAAACACCCCAAAAAGAAAGCCGCCCCTCTGACAGGGGGCGGCTTTTCATCGCACCGCTACAAGTAGTAGGTCATCCTCTGCAAGTACACCACAGGATCTATATATTGGACCTGGACTCCGGGAGGAACGTTTAAGGTGATAGGAGCATAGTTCAGGATAGCTCGAATCCCAGCCTCGACCAGGGTATCTGCTACCTGCTGAGCCGACTCTGCCGGCACAGCAATGATAGCAATCTGGATACCCATGTCCTGGATGACTGTGGGTATTGACTCACTGTCCAGGATTCGGAACCGCCCCATTTTGGCGCCTATTTTGCGCGGATTGTGGTCGAACACAGCGACAACGTGGAAGCCGTTCCGGTCAAAGTTGCCATAGTGAGCAATAGCGTGGCCCAAATCGCCAGCCCCTACCAGAGCAACATCCCACTCCCTATCCACCTTCAATATCTTCCTGAGTTGCTCCCGTAGATACCTGATCTCATAGCCAGTGCCCTGCTTACCAAATTCGCCAAAATGAGAGAGGTCCTTGCGAATTTGGGCGGAACTGATGCCCAGCTTATCGGCCAACTCCTGAGAAGCTGTGATCTCTTTTCCCTCTTCAAGCAAAAAATTCAGAGCCCGCAGGTAGATGGGCAGGCGCCCGATAACAATGTCAGGAACATCTGCTGAACCCATTGTCTTACTCCTAACTTTAGTCATATTGTGTTCACCTTTTGTGAAAGATTTCTCTGTCATTTGTGAAACCCTACACATATATCATATCACAATTCTGAAATGTTGGCAATTATTGCTTTCTGACCCATCGTGTGGTACAATGTACTATGGATAAAAGAACACTAACCACCACTGCCCCGTCGTGGCCGACAGCCAGAGCAGGAGGTAGGAGTATGAGAAATTAAGAGCCAATCTTCCTCGACAGAACGTTGAGGAGGTTGGCTTTTGTTGTTTCGGCCTATTCGCTTCATTTCCATCCCGTCAGACGGGAACTGCTATCCTCAGGCAGATCTGCATTTAATCGTGGCGGGGCAAGTTGCCCAAGGGTACAAAACCGCGAGTTCTGAAGGGGTAGGCCGAAGGCAGTGCCTTTGGCCTACCCCAGCCCGGCTCATTTGGCCCCGATTACGACCCGCTCCGAGCTATTGCGATCTACTGAAGACTTGTCTATCCCCAGAGAGGTGACGAAAACATGGAACCAGTAAGTGCACTGATAACTGTACTTGGGCCAATACTTGTACATGCGGGTAAGCGTCTGTTCGACCGTTGGATCGACGGACCCAGGGGCCAGCAGGGCCTGATCTTCGATCCGCAGAGCGGGGTGCGTGAGATCCCAAGCGTATCTGGCACTCTATCGGTTGCTAATGCAACAGCACCTTACCCAACTGCTTTGCCCGATGCGCCACCGGTTACAATCGGCGGGGATTTCTTTCTCGAAGAGTCTCTCGATTGGCTGCGCGGGGACGAGATTGTCCTCCTACTGATCTTTGAGGTGAACTACCAATCACACGGACAGGTCTATCTTTTTGAGTTCGACCTGGGTGGATATGCCCTCGAGCTCTGGCCTGGCGATTACTTCTTCTACACTCTCGTGCTTGACCCAGAAGCCCCCAACCTGCTCGACGCTGAGATTATTGCCTTGGGATACCCTGACTTCGGCGAGGTGGCGGATCCCAATCCCATCTCAATCAGTGGCTACGGCGCCTTTGCTATGGACATGCTTGTCTTTGACCGGTTGGAGTTCCCCGAGGCACCGTGCTTCCTGAGCGAAGTAATCGCCGGTACTTGAGAAGTGCAACTGTCCGACCGCTGGAGGATGAAGCAACCGTGAAAATTTACTTGTGTCTCCTTGACGAAGGTGAACTGGCAGAATTAGATACGCTACTCGAAGAACTCACCACACTGTCAATCTGGTTCGTCGAAGAAAGCGAGTATGATAGCTGGCTGGAGGCCAGGATGGTCGCCTCTGAAGTGATCGAGCTCATCCGGCGAGGGGAGGAAGTGAGAGGATTGCTTTTCAGAGACGAGCCAATCTCCGAAAACCTTTTGCTGGATCTGGTAGATGACCTGCAATTGTTGACCGAAATGGCCGACATCCTACGAAATCTGGGCTACACAGGCACGTTCCGACTCAAACGGCGTGCAAAACGCATGATCGAAATCCTCGGTGAATCCTGCATCGAGATAGCATAGAAGGTCAAAAGCACTAAGAGACAGGTAGAAAAGCCCTTGGTAGAGCCAGGGCTTTTCTGTTCATCACTCCATTCGCGCCTCAGTGCCTCTTTTTGCACATAACCTCACTTTGTGGTACGATATAGCGCGGGAACACCAGCCATAAACCTGTGCAAATGCGCTCTAGTACACCTGCTCTGCTGGGCCCGTGCCCTGCTGTCAGAGCTGCAACGAATCAGGATTGCAGCCTGACCATCACGGACCACCACAAGCAACAAACACCTTTGCAGCGCGAAAGGGCAGACAAGATGCTAACAGAAGCGGATCGTCAAATTGCACGCGAATTCCAGCGCCGCCTGGCAGAACTCGTGCCTCTCCTCGATCTGCGTGTGTTCGGCTCGCGAGCCAGGGGTGATGCCATACCTGATTCGGACCTCGATGTGTTCATCGAACTGGAAACATGTACCCCTGAACTACGCCAACGCATCAGTGAGATCGCCTGGGAGGTAGGTTTCGAAATGGATCGGATCATCTCTACAGTAGTGACCACCCGGGTCGAACTGGAGCACGGAGCGATGGGAGCCAACCCGCTTGTCTTGAACGTCGAACGAGAAGGGATCCGGCCATGAATCCGGAGCAGCTTGCAGACTTGCTTCGCTACAGGATGGAGCAAGCTCACGAGACCTTGCGAGAAGCAGAGATCTTGCTCAAAGAGTCCGCCTTGCGCGGTACAATCAACCGTGCCTATTATGCCATGTTCTACGCTCTACTGGCCCTTCTCGCGACCAAGAGGCTCGGCACGTCCAAGCACAGCGGGGCACTGGCTCTCTTTGATCGCGAGTTTGTAAAGACCGGTCTGTTTCCTCGTGAGCTCTCCCGTTCCCTCCACCTGGCTTTTGACCGTCGTCAGACACACGATTATGGCGAAATGATTCCGGTGAACCGCCAGATTGCCGAGAGGACTTTGACGGACGCCAAAACTTTTGTAGCAGCTATCGAGTCGCACTTGCGCTCAACTGGGCACCTCGCTGCTACTCAAGAAGAGACGAATGAATAGAAGTAGCCTCTAAGTCAACCCGACCAGATTGGCGGATGGTTAAACTCTAACCTGGAGTTTGTACGAGTTTCAGAGGTAACCTATATTTTTTATGGAGGAAAAGCCCTTGGTAGAGCCAGGGCTTTTCTGTTCACCACTCCATTCGCGCCTCAGTGCCTCTTTTTGCACATAACCTCACTTTGTGGTACGATATAGCGCGGGAGAATACCGGCCGTGAACCCACCTAAATGTCCTCCTGAGATCTGTGATTTGCGATTTGTGACTTTGGCCCTTATCTTGGCAGCGGGATTGCTCCTCCTACCGGCGTGCGGCCCCCGGCAACCAATGCCGGTGACCATCGTCGTTGATGGAGAGCAACGCGTCGTGCAAACCACCGGCGCTACGGTGCGCGATGTCCTGGCAGAGAGCGGCATCACCCTGGGCGAACTGGACCGCGTCGAGCCGGACCTCTGGGTAGAAACCACCCCCGGCATGAGCATTACCGTCGTCCGCGTGGAGGAAAAGCTCGAGACGGTCAGAGAAGTCGTTCCCTTCGAGCACAGGACTGTCAAAAGCGAGGCCCTGGCCGAAGGAGAGACCCGCCTGATCCAGCCCGGCGCCAACGGCGAGGTAGAGATCACCTATCGCGTCATTTTGGAAGACGGGGTGGAGGTAGCCCGCCACGAACTGAGAAGGACAACCATCAGCGAAGCAGTGGACGAAATCATTGTGGTGGGCACTCACAGCGCCCTCGTCTCCGTGCCCATCAGTGGCACTATTGCTTACATCTCGGCCGGCAACGCCTGGCTCATGCGGGAGGCCAGCGGCGGCCGGCGCCCCCTCACCTCAGAAGGCGACCTGGACAGCCGCGTCTTCGCCCTTTCACCCGATGGCCGCCAACTCCTTTTCACTCGCAGCGGCGGCACCGACTCCACAGCCCCCCTCAACACCCTCTGGATTATCACCACCACCATCCTGGGGGAAAAAGCCCAGCCCTTGGGCCTCGAGGGGCTCATCTACGGCGAATGGGCCGGCGATGGCCGCCGCTTTGCCTACTCCACGGCCGAGCGCACCGAGGGCTCGCCCGGCTGGAAGGCCAACAACGACCTCTGGATTGCCTCCTTCACCGAGACGGGGGCCAGTCCCATAACCGTGACCCAGATTCTCTCGCCCTCGGCCGAAAGCGTCTACAGTTGGTGGGGAACCAACTACGCCTGGTCACCCGATGGACGCTACTTTGCCTACGGCCAAGCCGACGAGGTGGGCCTCATTGACGCCACCAGCGGTGAACGGATCCCTCTCATCCAGTTCCCCGTCTACCATACCTACGGTGAATGGGTCTGGACGCCCGGCCTTTCCTGGTCGCCCGACAGCCGCTTTATAGCCTGCATTGTTCACGGTCCTTCGGAAACGGGGGAAGAATCTCCAGAAGACAGTCCTATTTTCGACGTATGGGTCGTCAGCGTAGACGGCCAGGTCAAGGCCAAATTGGTCAGCAAAGCAGGCATGTGGGCTGCTCCTCACTGGTCGCCGGTTCACTCGGTGGCGGGCCGTCAGGAGAGTGCCATCGCCTACGGTCGGGCGCAAGAGCCCTACAACTCGCAACTGGGCCTTTATGACCTCTATGTCGTGGACCGAGACGGCAGCAACGAACGCAAGCTATTCCCTTCCGGCGATGAACTCGGCCTGGAAGCCCCGCAAATGGCTTGGTCGCCCGGCGGCGATCAACTGGTAATCGCCCACAGGGGCAACCTCTACCGACTCGACGTGGCCGACGGCCAACTCCGGCAACTCACTGCCGACGGCGAAAGTGGCCATCCACGCTGGTCCCGCTAAGTGCCTTGACAGCGTGTCTGAAAAATGCTCGTAGTGGCGACTTGAGTCGCTAACGACCGGTGCTCTGGGGCTAAAAACGACTGAAGTCGTTACTACGAGCGCCACCCTCTGAATTTTCAGACACGCTCTGAGAAATTCGTAGTAACGACTGAAGTCGTTCCCGAAGCGGCTGAAGCCGCCACTACGAACACTCTTCAGACATGCTCCAGGTGGGGGATTGGAAGTATTGACTTTTCAAAAAGGCGCTCGCTCTCTGACGATTCGTATCTACCTTTACACTTTGGCCCTGACAGTCCTGGCTGTGGCAGCCATAGCCCTGTGGTGGATGCAACGCCGGACAATCCAAGACGTGGGCTCTATCGTGAGTACCCCCCAAGCCTCAGTCTATCCCTTTGGGGTCAACGTCTCTCTGGAACAGTACGAGGCCACCGACCGCGAGCGCGCGCTGGCTATGATCGAGGCTGCCGGTTTGCGCTGGATCCGCCAGTCTTTCCCCTGGGCCGAAATTGAGCCCCAGCCAGGCCATTACCGCTGGCAACCTTGGGACGAGCTTGTGTCCGCCGTGCAAGCGCACGACCTGAAAATTATCGCCGTGCTGGACACCGCTCCGTCCTGGGCTCGGCGCGACCCGGAGGCTGAAAACCTTCACACGCCACCTCGGGAGACCGCCGACTATGGCCGGTTTGTGCGGGCCTTTGCCGAGCGATATAGCGAGCAGATTGACTACTACCAGATCTGGGACGAGCCCAACATCAGCGCTCACTGGGGCGATAGCTACGTAGACGCAGCCGCTTACACCGCCCTTCTGCGAGAGGGCTACGCCCAGATCAAAGCTGCCGATCCCACAGCCTGCGTCCTGACTGCCGGCCTGGCCCCGACCACCGAGGAGGGGCCACTGAATCTGAACGAGGTCACTTTCCTGCGTGGCCTCTACGCCGCCGGTGGCCGGGACTATTTCGATGTCCTGGCCGCCAAACCCTACGGCTTCTGGAGTGGCCCAGATGACCGACGGCAGGACGTGGCTGTGCTCAACTTCTCCCGTCTGGCTCTCCTGCGCCAGGTCATGGTTGACGAGGGCGATGGGGAGAAGGCTGTCTGGGCTGTGGAATTCGGCTGGAACGCCCTGCCCTCAGACTGGGCTGGCCGACCCTCACCCTGGGGCACAGATTCGGAAGAACTCCAGGCCCGGCGCACGGTGGGAGCCGTCCGTCGGGCCCAGGACGAATGGCCTTGGCTGGGAGCGATGCTTCTGCCTGAGTTTCAACCTAGGGCCGGGGACGATGACCCCCGCTGGGGCTTTGCTCTGGTGGACCGTGATTGGGAGCCACGCTTGCTCTACCGGCGTATTCGGGAGGTGGCGACGGCCCCTCCGGTGGCCCACGTGGGCTACTACCCGGCCGACCATTACACGGCACAATACCAGGGCTCCTGGCGCCGGTCCCCGCTGGGAGCCGACATCGGCCAGGACGGGGATAGCCTGACCATCCCGTTCAAGGGCACACGGCTCGACCTGACCGTCCGCCGGGGCGATTTCCTGGGTTATCTTTACATTACCATAGACGGGCAGCCCGCCAACCGCCTGCCCCGGGACAGTCAGGGCCGGTCATATCTTATCTTGTACGATCCCCTGTACCGCATGGAGACCGTCACCCTGGCGGCCGGCCTGCCCGACACGACCCATGAGGCAGTCATCGTAGCCCGGGGAGGCTGGGGGCAGTGGGCCCTCGTTGGCTGGACAGTGACCAGAGAGGCCGACGTCCGACTCTACCGTGTCGCCCTGAGTTTGATTGGGGTGGGGGCCTTGCTGGTGCTCTGGCGATTGTTGGCTCTGATCAGCAAGCAGCGAGAGTGCGCCTGTTCCCTGCTGACGACCTACAGTTCCCGGTTGGGAGAGTACGCCGCACGCTATCGCTCCCTCAACGAGGGGCTGCAATTGGCCCTGACGGCCGGTGCTGCGGCTGTGTTCTATTTCTCGCCTTGGCTGCCCCTCAGTTTATTGAGCCTGCTCGCCCTGGCCCTTTTGATCTGGCTGCGCCTGGACCTGGGCCTGGCCCTGGTGGCCTTTTGCGTGCCTTTTTTCCTCCAGCCCAAGCACATCCTGGGCCGCTCCTTTTCGATGGTGGAGATCACCACGCTTTTGTGCTGTGCTGCCTGGGCTTTATCGAGCCTCAGTAGATCGCAGTTCTTGCTCGCAGTGGGCGCTTCAGCGCCTCAGGAGCGCACTACGAACTCAAATTGTGATCTGCTGAACCTCGATTGGGCTGTGCTGTTCTTCGTAGCCGTGAGCGCCTTCTCCCTGCTCCTCGCTGAGAATTATGGGGTGGCCATGCGGGAGTTTCGGGTGGTAGTTTTCGAGTCGGCTCTTTTCTACTTTTTGCTGCGGGTTAGTTCCCTCTCCAGGGGACAGGTCTGGCGGGTCATTGACGCTCTCGTCCTGGCCGCCACCTTGGTAGCCTTCATCGGCCTCTATCAGTATTTCTTCACCGCCGACATCATCACCGCCGAGGGAGTACGCCGCGTCCGGGGCCTCTACGGCTCTCCGAACAACTTGAGCTTGTTTCTGGACCGCATTGTGCCCGTCCTGGCTGCTGTAGCCCTCTTCGCCCGGCAACACCGGCGGCGAGTAGCCTACGCTCTGTGCAGCCTGCCGGTGCTTCTCTGCCTCTACCTGACCTATTCGCGGGGAGCCTGGTTATTGGGTCTACCGGCCGCTGCTCTCTTTATCGGCCTTTTGCGGGGGAAGAGGACTTTGTGGGTCTCATTGGCCGTCGTCGGTGTCATTGCCCTGAGTTTGCTTCCCCTGGTCAGCACCGAGCGGCTCAGCTCGCTTTTCGACACCCAGGGTGGCACCACCTTCTTCCGCCTGAAGCTGTGGCAGGCCAGCCTGAACATGATCAAGGATCATCCCTTCTTTGGAGTAGGACTCGACAATTTCCTGTATCAGTATCGTACCCGCTACGTCTTGCCCGAGGCCTGGCAGGAGTTGGACCTCTCTCACCCGCACAACATTGTCCTGGACTATTGGACACGCCTGGGGATACCGGGGATTGTGGCCTTGGTCTGGTTGGAAGGGGCCTTCTTCGTCAGGGGCCTGCGTCTCTACCGTCGCCTGCCCGGCCGAAATGAACAGGCCCTGGCCCTGGGGCTCATGGCCAGCATGGTAGCCTGCCTGGCCCACGGCCTGATTGACAATTCCTACTTTCTGGTGGACTTGGCTTTCGTCTTCTTCATCACTGTGGGGATCATTGCGGGGATGAGCGTTCAGATCGAAGCACCGGACTCCGGCAGAACTACCTCAACGCTGTGAAAGATAGGAGAGAACACTTAATGAAAAAAACACAAGTACAGGTCAAATGGCTCGACAAACTCCAGTTCGTGGGCACCGATAGCACCAAGCACTCTCTGGTAATGTCCTCCCAGGACGAGGAGAACGCTACGGGCCTCAAGCCCTCCGAGCTCCTCTTGCTGGGTCTGGGAGGATGCACGGCTGTAGACATTATTATTATCATGCGCAAAAAGCGCCAGGCGGTGACGGGTCTGGAGATCAATGTCCACGGGGAGCAGGACGAGAACCCGCCTTGGACTTTCCGCCACATCCACCTGGAATACGTGGTACGGGGCAAAGGACTGTCGGAGAAAGGTCTAGCCCAGGCTATCAGACTTTCGGAGGAGAAGTACTGCTCTGTGAGAAACAGCCTGGCCTGTGAGGTCACCAGCAGTTACCGCATCGTGGAGGAGGAGTAGGAATGCGCGTGCTGATCACCGGTGGGGCAGGCTTCCTGGGCTCTCACCTGTGCGCTCGTTTCCTGGCCGAGGGGCATCAAGTTATCGCTATGGATAACCTCATCACCGGCACCACCCGCAATATCGAGCACTTGGCCGGGCGCGATGACTTTCTCTTTATCAAGCACGACGTGACCAACTATATTTATGTGAAAGGCCCACTGGATGCTATCTTGCACTTTGCCTCGCCGGCCAGCCCCATTGATTATCTGCAATTGCCTATCCAAACCCTCAAGGTAGGGGCACTGGGCACCCACAAAGCCCTGGGCCTGGCCCTGGCCAAGAAAGCCCGCTTTCTGTTGGCCTCTACCTCCGAAGTGTACGGCGACCCGCTGGTGCACCCCCAGAAAGAAGACTATTGGGGCAACGTCAATCCCATCGGCCCGCGAGGCGTCTACGACGAGGCCAAGCGTTTTGCCGAGGCCCTGACCATGGCCTATCACCGCGCCCACGGCGTTGAAACCCGTATCGCCCGTATTTTCAACACCTACGGGCCCTCCATGCGATTGGACGACGGCCGAGTGGTGCCCAATTTCATCGGCCAGGCCCTGCGCGGTGAGCCCCTCACTGTCTATGGCGACGGCTCCCAGACCCGCAGTTTCTGCTATGTGGACGACCTTATCGAAGGCATCTACCGTCTGCTTCTGTCCGACGAAGTAGAACCTGTCAACCTGGGCAACCCTGCTGAGATGAGGATACTGGACTTTGCTCATTTGGTCAACCGCCTGACCGGCAACAAAGCGGGTATCGTCTACGAAGATTATCGCATTCCCGACGACCCTCAAGTGCGCCAGCCCGATATTTCCAAAGCCCGGCGGGTGTTGAACTGGGAGCCCAAAGTGGACCTGGAAGAAGGATTGCAGAAGACCATCGAGTGGTTTAGGGAGCGGGTTCAATAGTGTTACTCTGAAGGGAGAGGGGATTTCGTGATGGATGCCAAGAAATCAACCTGGAGTCTCAGGATTTTGGATTTCCTGGAGGAGGCCGGGCAGCCCTACGACGACGATTGCCTGGCTGGAGCACTGGGAGCCACCCGCCGGCAGACCATCAACGCCGCCTGCAATCGCCTGGCCGACCAGGGGAAACTGGTTCGGCAGCAGGCCCTGTGTCCCCGCTGTGGGCGGATCAAACTGCACAATTTCCTGCCAGAGTGGGTAGACAAGTTGCCTTCGCGTCCCCAGGAGACTCAAGTGATGCCGCCTCGCCCCCCAAAGCTCTCTCCCAGGTGGGTGGAGAAGCGCAAAGCTGCACTGCGGGAGATAGAGTTCATCTACCAGTGCTCCCTGAACGAGTTGGAAATACAGGCGGCGCGCTATGGGATAAACGTGCCCATTGCTATAAGCAACGAGATTGACTTCCTCAAGAAGAAGCTGGCCGAAGTGCGACGGGAGTTGAGAGAGTTGGAACAGATGTGAGGTACCTATGCCCGTGTTGAAGGACGTCGAGATTCACATCTCCATTGACGAACTGTTGCGCGCCCAGGGCAGCGCGGCTCAACGCCCTGCCGTCCGCGAGGCGGCCCACTGGGCTATCGCTGAGGCCCGGCGCCTGGCCGAGCCGGCAGCGGTGTGGGCCTTGTGGCCGGTGCATGAGGTGGATGGAGAGAGGGCTCGCGTCGGTGAGACCTGGCTGCACCTTGGTCCCCACGCCGACCTGCTGGCCCCCGCCCGCCAAGCCCTGGTCAGCGTGGCCACTATCGGTCCAGCCCTGGAAGCGAGGGCGAACCGCTTGATTCAGGAGGGCAATCTTTTGGAGGGTTTCATGCTAGACTCGGCGGGGGTGCTGGCTCTGGCCGCCGTAGGCGACAGCCTGAACCGCCTGGCCGAAGACTTGGCCGCCCAACGGGAGTGGGGAGTGAGCCTGGCCCTGGCCCCTGGCTCCTTGGTGGGCTGGCCGGTCCACGACCAGAAGGCCCTGTGCAGCCTGCTGGATTTATCCGCCATCGGCGTGACCCTGAACCCCTCGCAGGTGCTGGTGCCCCACAAATCCACTTCCAGGCTGGTGGGCCTGGGACCCGGCTACACAGCCAGACAAGTCGAGTCGGCCTGCCGCTTCTGCCCCCAGCGCGAGACTTGCTGGCGCAGACATTGAGGACTTATCCAAAATAGCTCTTCGGGAAGCTCAGGGCTAATTCGAGCCCCAGAGCCGGCTGATAATGGGAGGACTTCTTTGACCAGGACAGCTTTTATCTACTCAGAGAAACTATGGGAGAGAGGGCACGGGGAGTACCACCCCCTCAAACCGGAGCGGCTCAAGCGCACCTACGAATTGCTAGACGCCTACGGCGCTTTCGACAGCGAGGACTCTTTGCTGGTCTCGCCGCGCCAGGCAACCGTGGAGGAACTCGCTCTTTTCCACAGCCAGGAGTACATCACGGCCGTACAAAAGCTCAGCCGGGGGGAGGGGGGAGTCAACGCCGCCCGCTACAACTTTGGCACCGGCGACAATCCCATCTTTGCCGGCATGTACGAGACAGAGACCCTGAAGCTGGGGGCGGGGATGGTGGCCCTGGAACTGGTGCTCAGCGGAGAGGTCGAGGTGGCCTTCAGCTTCGCCGGGGGGATGCACCACGCCCGGCCAGCCTACGCTTCGGGTTTTTGCGTCTTCAACGACATAGCCGTAGCCATTCACAAGATGTTGGTTGAGGGCTTGCGGGTGGCCTACATAGACATTGACGTCCACCACGGCGATGGAGTGCAAGCCGCTTTCTACGACAACGACCGGGTGCTGACCATCTCTTTTCACGAGTCGGGGTATCACCTCTTTCCTGGATCGGGCTTTGTGGAAGAGATAGGGACAGGAGTGGGACGGGGGTACGCTGTCAATCTTCCCCTCGCCCCCTACACCGACGATGAGGTCTATGTCTGGGCCTTTCGGGAAATCGTGCCGCCGCTGGTACACAAATTCGACCCCGATATCGTGGTCACCCAGTTGGGTATTGACACCCACTATCGGGACCCCCTGGCCCACCTTTGCCTGACCACAGAGGGCTACGTCGCAGTCGTGGAGACCATCAAAAGCCTGGCTCCGCGCTGGCTGTCTTTTGGAGGCGGCGGATACGAGCTTGACGTCGTACCCAGAGCCTGGACTTTGGCCTACGGGGTGATGCGAGGACAAGAGTTCCCCGATGAGATACCGTCGTCTTATGCTGATAAATATGGGCTGACCACCCTGCGGGACCACAAAAAGCCATTTCTTGACGACCGGGTGAGAGATCGGGCCCGAAGCCAAGCCGAGGCCGGGGTAGAGGCCCTGAAACGAACAGTGTTGAGGTCCATCAGAGGGCGTGAGTAGAGGAGCGTGGGATATGCTGTTCCTTCAACTGGGTATACAAATCATCTACCTGATAATAGGGCTGTTGGTGACTATCAGCGTGCACGAGTGCGCTCACGCCTGGATGGCCAACAAGCTGGGCGATCCGACGGCCAAGGAGGCCGGGCGATTGTCGCTGAACCCTTTCGCCCACCTGGACCCTTGGGGCACCCTGATGCTGTTGGTGGTCGGCCTGGGGTGGGGCAAGCCTGTGCCCGTTGATGCCGAGCGGCTTCGCTATGGCCCCCAGAAAGGAATGGCCCTGGTCGGGATAGCGGGCCCGGCAGCTAATTTCATCACCGCCTCCGTCGTAGCCATCCCCCTCCGTTTGCACCTTGTGCCCTTTGGCCTGCGCTACATCTTTGACGTTATCCCAATATCCTTTGGAGAATTGCTCTCGTGGGTGATCTGGCTCAGTCTGGCTCTGGGCTTCTTCAATTTGATCCCCTTCACCCCTTTGGATGGCTCGCGCATTCTCGCTGCCTTCTTGCCCTCGCGTTGGTTCTACACCCTGGCCCGTTACGAACGCTACGCCCTGATCCTGTTTTTCGTCCTGATCCTGTTAGAGCGTTTCACCCGATTGGGTATCCTATCAAAGATCATCTTCCCGCCCATCGAATTCCTGTGGTGGCAACTGGTGAACATGTCCCCGCCCTTCTTCTATTGAGGGCGCCGGCAGATCGCAGTTTGGGCGCGCAGGGCGCGCCCCAGCGCGGATGAACCGTCCACCGCAAACGACAGTCCGGCCTACTGGACCCAAAGCAGCAGCCCGCCTTTAGCGGGCTGCCAACGTTTTCGACCTGTGCGGCTAGTTGAATGTTTTCACAGTCAGTGACCTCCACAGGCTAGAAGCGAGGGAATGTGGAAGCACCAACCCGAAAACAACCGAGAGCCCAAAGATGGTTGGTCGTTGCCGGCTTGCTGGGAGCAGTCCTCTTGGTCCTGCCCTTGGCCCTGCGTTCCCCTCAGATGCACGCTCTATACAACGTCGCTGAACACAAAGCTATCGTCCAATGGGAGAACTGGTTCGGCTACCAGGAGCCCGATCCCGGCCGGGTGGGAAGCTTTGAGGGCACGGTGCGGGATGTGGAGGGCCGACCATTGCCGGGAGCCACGGTGCTGGTAGCCACCAAGCGAGGCGTAACTTATGCGGCCGGCACAGATGCGCAGGGGCACTACCGGATAGACCGGGTGCCCGAGGGTAAATACGTCCCCATAGCTGCCAAACGGAGCTACGATGAAAGGACATTGAAGCCTATCAGGATCAAGTCGGGTCAGCACCGCCCAGGAGTGGATTTCGCCCTGCTCCGTACTCCTCCCCTGTCCATCGCCACAGACGACTCCCTGCATATTGGGGAGCCGGAGCGGGTCTGGGCCTCTTTTCCAGAGAGCGCCCACGCCACCCGCCGGGAGTTCTCTTTTGAGAACGACGGCTACCTCATTACCGGCTGCCTGGTGTACGAGCCCGTTGAGATGCAAGGCCCTTTTCCCACTCTGGTCATGCTCTATCCCGGCCCGGCTCTCAAGTGGGAGAAGGCTTCCATCCCTTTTGTCGCTCAGGGCTATGTAGTCGTGGCTGTCGGTCCCCTGGCCGACAGGGCCAAAGGAGACATCGAAGGACACGTGCGTGACGCTCTCAAAGCCGTAGCCTTCCTGAAAGAGGGGCAGTTGTCGGAGCAGGCCGATACCACACGTATGGGGATACTGGGAGGCAGCTTCTCCTCGCCGATTCTCTTCCGCGCACTGCGCCACAGCGACGACTTTGCCGCTGCCGTCAGTGTGGGAGGCGTGAGCGACGTCTTCCTGGTGCTCTACGACACCTATTACCAGGAGGGCTATCAACTCCGGCCGCCCTTTGACCTGATCCTTATGAGCCTGGGCCGGCCCAACCGCCATCCGGAGAACTATGTACCGAACTCACCCGTCTTCTACGCCGCCGATCTGCCGCCCCTCTGTCTCATCCACGGCGTCCAAGACACCACAGTGCTGGCCGATCAGTCCATCCGTCTGGCCGACCAGTTGGAGGCTCTGGGCAAGCCCTATGAGCTACACCTTTACCCAGGGACCGGCCACTACCCCGGGGTCGAGGATCCCACCCCTGAGACCGCCGACATGTTCGAGAAGATCCTGGGCTTCTTCGACCGCTACCTCAAGGCGGGAGACAGTTAGATCTGACCCCCATCCCCAGCCCTTCCCCCTACAGAGGGGGAAGGGAGTCGGTTCCCCTCCCCACATCGGAGGGAGGGGCTAGGGGAGGGGTGAGGCACTAAATATCCCGCTTTTCAGCAATGGCCTCCTTGGCCATGTTGATGAACTCCTCAACCGGGCGCGGCCCCAAATCTTCCTCCGTCCGCAGACGCACAGCCACCGTGCCCTTCTCCACCTCGCGGTCACCCACCACCAGCATGTAAGGTATTTTCTGCAACTGAGCGTCACGGATCTTGGCTTGCATACGCTCGCTAGAGTCGTCCACTTCCACGCGCAGGCCCGCCTCCCGTAATTGCTCCGCCACCTGATGAGCGTACTCGTTGTGACGGTCGGCGATGGGTATGAGCTCGACCTGCACCGGCGCCAGCCAGACGGGGAAGGCCCCACCATAATGCTCGATGAGCACACCGAAGAAACGCTCCATAGAACCCAGCAAGGCCCGATGCACCATGTAAGGCCGATGCTCCTTCCCGTCTTGGCCAACGAAAGTCAGGTCAAACCGCTCCGGCAGGTTAAAGTCAAACTGGATAGTGGTACACTGCCAAGCGCGGCCCAAAGCATCTTTGATTTTTATGTCAATCTTGGGTCCGTAGAAGACCGCCTCACCCTCTTCCCGCTTGTAGGGTAGCTCCCTGTGCTCCAGAGCCTTGACCAGAGACCCCTCGGCCATCTCCCACATAACATCATCGCCGATGTACTTATCTCTGCGCTCTGGATCACGGACAGACAGCATAATCTCGTATTCGTGGAAACCGAAGGAGCGCAGGAGATGGAGAGTCAGGTCCAGGCAGCCCAGAACCTCGTCCTCGATCTGGTCGGGGCGGCAGAAAATGTGGGCATCGTCCTGGGTAAAGCCCCGCACCCGCAGCAAGCCGTGCAACACCCCCGAACGCTCATAGCGGTAAACCGTGCCCAACTCAGCCCAGCGCAGGGGCAATTCACGGTAGCTGCGGGTCCGGCTGCGGTAGATCATGATGTGGAAAGGGCAGTTCATAGGCTTGATGAAAAACTCCTGGCCCTCGATGTCCATGGGCGAGTACATGTTCTCCCGGTAGAAATCCAGGTGACCGCTGGTCTGCCACAGATTCGCCCGGCCGATGTGAGGCGAATAGACAATCTCGTAGCCCCACTTCAGGTGCTCCTGACGCCAGAAATCTTCGATGATAGTGCGTATCATTCCTCCTTTAGGGTGCCACAGGATCAGGCCCGCTCCCAGGTCCTGGTGGACGCTGAACAGGTCCAGTTCCCGGCCTAGTTTGCGATGGTCGCGCTTCTCCATCTCTTCCAGCCTGTGGAGATACGCCTCCAGTTCCTCTTTGCTGGGCCAAACGGTGCCATAGATGCGTTGTAGCATGGGGCGGCGTTCGTCGCCCAGCCAGTAGGCACCGGCTACACTCAGCAATTTGAGGGCCTCGGGGTTGACCTGGCCTGTGTGATCCAGGTGGGGGCCTCGGCACAAGTCGGTGAAATTATGATGGGTATAGAGGCTGAGGCTCTCGACCGGGCCTTCGGCCGCCTCACCGTGTTCATCCACGCGGCCAGCGGCCAATCTCTCGATCTGCTCCAGCTTGTAGGGCTGGTCGGCAAACACCTCCTTGGCCTCTTCGATGCTGACCTCCCTCCGCCGGAAGGGGTATTGGCCAGCGATGATTTCCCTCATGCGAGCCTCGATCTCGCGCAGGTCATCGGGCGTCAGCGAGCGCGGCAAGTCAAAGTCGTAGTAGAAACCGTCCTCGATAGGCGGGCCAAAGGCTATCTTGCCCTCCGGGAACAACTCCAGCACCGCTTCGGCCATGATGTGGGCCGTGGAATGGCGCAACTTCTCCAGATCGCCCTGTTTGTATGTCTCTTTTTCAGCCATTACTCCTCCTTGACAATCAGTAAATTCCACAACTAACTGGAGTTGAACAAAACCCCCTCACCCTTGGGGCGAGGGGGTTTCCGCGCGGTTCCACCCAAGTTCCACAACAATTTGAGGCATCAACGCTGTGGCACTCTAGGGCTGTAACGGGCCATCCCGGGACCCCATACTCTCGCGCTCCCGCGATTTGAGGGGCCCGCTCACGGGTGGTTTTCCCAACCATCCGGTCAAGGGGGCTCTCAGCCGGTGACCCCCTCTCTCTGGGACCTTCCTTGGTCGGTACTCGTCCCGATCAACGCTTTGTTAGCTTATAGCTGATGGCTGATGAAGGGAGCTCAATTCATCCATCGCCCGGCTACCTATCATCCGCCAAATGTAGGTGGGCGGTACTGGACTTGAACCAGTGACCTCTTGCATGTCAAGCAAGCACTCTGGCCAACTGAGCTAACCGCCCG
>JAOZOT010000725.1 GCA_029933115.1 Anaerolineae bacterium
AGCTCGGGGCTGAGGCAACGACCCTCCCGCAGGGTTCGCCACCTGCGGGAGGTTGGGCGGGTGCGAGACCTGCCCCTACTCGGCCATCGCCCTCGCCTCCCCGACCCTCCCCCACTCGCTGCGGCGGCAGGCGGGGCCAGGGGGTGAGGACCATCGCCCTCACCCCCTCTCCCATGTGTCCGTGGATGAGCGGCCTCAACTCTCAGTACAGTGTCAACTGTGGTTCAATCTTCCTCCTGGAGAGGACGTTTAAGGAAGAAGAAGAAAGCCTCGGTGAAAGAGGAGCCCGAGCCGGTGCCCATTTTGGAGGTCCATTCGTGACCGGCGATCAAGGGGACCACGGCCACCAATTCCCATCCCTGGCGGCCTAGCTTGCCCACAGTCTCCCATCCCCGGTCAAACAACTCGCCCGGAGAGCTGTGGAGATACTCGGCTTCTCCAGCGCCCTCCCTGGGGTATCTCCTCTCAAGCTCCAAGGGAGTGGTAATCACTTTGAATTCCCACTTCTGCATTGTTTATTAGCCCCCCTTTTCCTGGCAAGTGTCGTATTCCTTCACCAGCCTGCTTATCTCCCTCACCTCATCCTCTTGCAGTTCGGGGTACATGGGCAGAGAGAGGATCTCCTCAGCGCAGACCTCGGTCACAGGGAAATCCCCCCGCCGGTAGCCCAGGTCGCGGTAGGCTTCCTGCAAGTGGATGGGGACAGGATAGTGAACGGCTGTGCCCACCCCGCGCTCAGCCAGGTAGTCTCTCAGTCCATCACGATGAGCACGAGAAGGGCAGCGGACGACGTACAGGTGATAGACGTGCCGTCCATAGTCCATCTCAGTAGGTGTGACCACCCCGCTGCCGGCCAGCAGGTCGTCGTAGAGCTGGGCGCGTTCGCGACGGGCTTTGTTCCACGCGCTGAGGTGCCTCAGCTTCACCCGCAAAATGGCGGCCTGGATTTCATCCAAACGACTGTTGAGGCCCCTCAAAGAGCTAACGTAGCGTTTTTCCCAGCCGTACTGGCGCAGCAGCCTGAGTTTCTGAGCCAACTCCCCGTCGTTGGTGACTACCATCCCCCCGTCGCCATAAGCCCCCAGATTCTTGGTGGGGTAGAAGCTGAAACAGGCCACGTGGCCAAAGGAGCCCACCCGCCGGCCCTTGTACTCCGCGCCGTGAGCCTGGGCACAGTCCTCGACCACCGTCAGGCCGTGTCTTTGGGCGACCTCGAGGAGAGGGTCCAGGTTCGCTGCCTGGCCGTAGAGGTGCACGGGCACAATGGCCTTGGTGCGGGCCGTGATCCTCGATTCCAACTGGTCGGGGGCGATGGTGTAGCTGGCGGGGTCAATGTCCACAAAGACCGGCCGGGCGCCCGTCAACTCGATGGCAGCCACAGTAGCCACGGCCGTGTGAGGCACAGTGATGACCTCGTCTCCCGGTCCTACTCCGCAGGCCAAAAGGGCCAGATGGAGAGCCTCTGTCCCGGAGCCCACTCCAACGCCATGGGAGAGGCCGCAGTAGGCGGCAAACTCCTCCTCGAAGGCCTCGACCTCCCGGCCCAGGATGAACCGGCCGCTCTCCAAAACGCGGGCCACAACCTCATCCACCTCATTTTTGATTGCGCTGTATTGACGTTTGAGATCGAAGAAA
>JAOZOT010000726.1 GCA_029933115.1 Anaerolineae bacterium
TTTCAAACCCGCGGGAGGGTAATGCCAATCACTCGCTATTCGCTATCCTATCAACGATCAAGTTCCCCATCTCCTGTGTCCCAACGAGGGTGGTGCCCTCCTCGCGGATGTCTCTGGTGCGGTAGCCCTCCTCAAGCACAGCCTGCACCGCGTCTTCAACGGCCTGCGCTTCCTCCTCCAGTTCCAACGAGTAGCGGAGCAGCATCGCCGCGCTGAGGATGGTGGCGATAGGGTTGACCACGTTCTGGCCGGTGTATTTGGGCGCCGAGCCGTGGATGGGCTCGAACAGGCCAGGTTTGTGCGCACCAATGGCGCCGGAAGGTAGCATACCCATCGAGCCTGCGATCATGGAGGCTTCGTCGGTCAAGATGTCGCCAAACATGTTGTTGGTGACGATTACGTCGAAAACGCTGGGGTAACGCACCAGTCGCATGGCGGCAATGTCCACGTACATGGATTCGAATTCCACATCAGGATATTCTTCAGCCACACGGGTAGCCGTCTCACGCCACAGGCGAGAACTCTCCAGCACGTTGGCTTTGTCCACCGACGTCACCTTTTTGCGGCGCTTCCGCGCCAACTCGAAGGCCACTCGCACGATGCGCTCAATCTCGGGAACGGTGTAGAACATGGTATCGTAGGCTGCCTCCACACCATCCACGGTCATGCGTCCACGCTCGCCAAAGTAGAGGCCACCTGTCAACTCGCGCACCACCAGCAGGTCCACATCCTCAATAACCTCGGGCTTGATGGTCGAGGCGTGGAGCAATTGCTTGTATAGTTTGACGGGCCGCAGGTTGGCAAAGACCCCCAATCCCTTGCGCAGAGCCAGTAACCCTTGCTCTGGACGCACCGCCGCTCGCGGGTCGTCGTACTTGGGATCGCCCACGGCCGCCAACAGGATGGCGTCGCTTTCGCGACATAGTTGGAGTGTCTCGTCCGGCAAGGGATTGCCACAGGCGTCAATAGCCGCTCCGCCGATGAGGGCCTCCTCAAAAGTGAACTCGTGCCCGTAGACGTGAGCGATCTTTGTCAGTACTTTGACCGCTTCGGCGGCCACTTCTGGCCCGATGCCATCACCGGGCAGGACAGCAATTCTGGCTTTCATAACCCTCCACCCTCCATCCTTTCCAACTCCTTTCGCGTGAATTCGATGAGTCCGCCAGCAGAGATGATGTCCATCATGAACGGCGGATAGGGCGCGGCCTGAAAGACTTGACCGGTATCCAGGTTGCGGATGGTGCCCGTCTCTAATTCTACCTCAAGGGTGTGCCCGGCCTCGGTGCCCGCCACTGCCTCAGGGCACTCCAAGATGGGCAAGCCGATGTTGATGGCATTGCGATAAAAGATGCGCGCGAACGTTTCGGCGATGACACACGACACCCCCGCTCCCTTGATAGCCAGCGGGGCGTGTTCTCGTGACGAGCCACAGCCAAAGTTGGTAGTGGCCACAATGATGTCGCCTGGCTGCACCTCCTGGGCGAAGGCAGGGTCCAAGTCTTCCATACAGTGCTGAGCCAATTCCTCCGCCGTGGAGAGATTCAGGTAACGGGCGGGGATGATGGCGTCGGTGTCCACGTTGGCGCCGTATTTCCAGACTTTGCCTTTGAGTTTTGAGTTGTGAGTTTTGAGTT
>JAOZOT010000205.1 GCA_029933115.1 Anaerolineae bacterium
CACTTTCTACGTCGGCATGTGGAAGGAACGCACGGCCGGCCACATCATGCTGAAGCTGTGGGACGGCAAGACCTGGCGTTGGGTACGCTTCCGTCTGTCGGGCCGCGACCTCCCCACAGGATGGGAGGCCAAAAGCCCGCAGGTGGTGCAAAAAGGGCGGCGCTGGTGGCTGCACACCCCTGTCGAGAAGACATTCCCAAGACCGGAAAAGGCCGAGGAACAAGTCAAGCTCAATCCCGACCTGCGCATCTGCGCGGTAGACTTGAATATCAACGATGCGCCGGCCGTCTGCACCATCGGCCAGGCCGACGGCACGGTAGTCGCCACCCGCTTCATCCGAGGTGGGCGCAGACTGCACGGCCGCAGGAAGAGGTATCTGGGGATGGTCGCACGCAACCGGCGCAAAACGGGCATCATCGCCGCAGGTGAGCAGGACAATGCCGACCTGTGGGCCAAGATAAACGCGCTAGACGAGAACGAGGCCCACCGTGTCGGCCGCCGCATTGTGGAGTTCGCCCTTGAATACGGCGCATCCGTTATCGTCTTCGAGCACCTGGCCAAGTTCCGGCCGCAGAAGGGCAGGTACAGCAAGCGTGGCAACGAGAAGCGGTCTTGTTGGCTGCGCGGGCGTATCTTCCGCTACACGCGCTACAAGGCGTGGGAGTTCGGCCTCCTCACTTGCCGGGTCAACCCCCGCAACACGAGCCGGCGATGCGGCAATCTGCTGCCCGACGGCCGGGTGTGCGGGCATGAAGTGGCCCGCTACGGTGAAGGAGAACCTCCCATCGGCTACCGTCCCGGCGCGCCGCTCTACTTCTGCCCGGCGTGCGGCAGTCGGGGGAACGCCGACCGGAACGCCACCTTGAATATCGGCCACAAGTTCTTTGCCCGTTACGTCCAAGGCACTCATTCGGAAAAGCCTCCGGTCCGCCCACGAGGCGGGTCTCCGAAAGGGGAAGGTGTCCCTCTCCCCCAGGAAGCCGAAAACGTAACGTGGGGAAGCCCGCATTGCCGAACCCGAAAGGCAAGGGGAGTGTGGACAGGCACGGCACCGCCTGTGTGGAGTTGGATGGTGTGGCATCCACTCCCGATGGTATCCCTCGCCCACTACGGTCTCAATGGGGTAGCGGTCACGCCGCAATTACTCCGAGCGCCGCTTACGCAGGGGTGCCCGAAGAAGCCGCCGGGCTTTAGCCCGTGCGGAGTGTCACCAGGCACGCGATGAGGTAACCTAGCAAAAAGCCAAATGACGCCGCTATAAGCATGAACACCAACGGGATAAGAGTTGCCGATATGCCAATTCCCCGCTCGAAAGCCTCACATACCTGCTCGGCCATCTGGACTTGCTCTTCACGGGGCTCGTATTTGTCGCCCAGCGCCAGATGCAGCTTGCCGTCCCGGCGATAATAGCCCAGCACTCGCCGGCGGTCGAAGGGCACACCGGCCTGGGGCGGGGGCGGCGGTGGGGCCGTGGAAACCAGCGCCTTGATGTCCAATGGCTCGCTGCCGGCCGTCACTCCAGGCCGTGTGATCGGGTTGGACAGCAGGCATCGCTCTTTCGGCAGCAGCCGCAGCCACTCGCTCAGGAAAGGTGTATCGAGCCCATTCAGGTCATCCACCAGGCGTTGGAAGACGTACCAGGTGACGATCACGTCGTAACGGGCATCGTGGTACGTTTTGCCCTGCGCCTCGAAACGGCGCAGCAAATCCTGAAACACGGGTTGGGATTCGTGGTCGGCGGGCAGCAACTCGTCACGCAACGACTCCAGGCGGTGGGCAGGGAAAGCCGGGTACAGCAACACTGCCAGCTCCAGCGTATCCAGCACGGGGTTGGGGATGTCCCCTTGCCTGCACCGCACTTCTGAAGCGTAACGCACAAAACGGGAGTCGAATCGCCCATTGTGGGCCACCAGCGGCAGGTCGCCGACGAACCGGCGAAAGTCGGCGATGGCCTGCTCCAACGGCACGGCCTGGGCAAACTCTTCTTCGGTAACGTGTGTTTTCTTCTGAATGACGAGGGGAATGTCGCGGTCGAGTTGGGCGTAGCGATAGAAAGTGGCCTGTTGGGGATCGGGCTGCCCATCGGTGATCTTCAGGGCCGCAATTTGATAGATGTCAGCTCTCTGATAGTTCAGTCCTGTGGTCTCGATGTCGAAGACAACATAAGAGGATAGATCGGTGAGGGGCAACTGACCGGTGGGGAGTATCTCGTATTTCGGCTTGCGGCGCGG
Source organism: Anaerolineae bacterium (assembly GCA_029933115.1). Lineage (GTDB taxonomy): Bacteria > Chloroflexota > Anaerolineae > E26-bin7 > E26-bin7 > E26-bin7. The sequence continues at coordinate 2,232 of JAOZOT010000205.1, forward strand.
TTGCGCCTTCTCTGTCTTTGGCGCTTCAACCTCCACATCTCCCGCCGCCTCGACGATGCTACGCAGGGCGTAGCGACCGCCTGCAATGGGGAAGAAGACATCGCGGTGGGATAGCACCTTTCTGATGCTGGGTGTGCTGGACTGGAAGCCGCGCCGGCGAAGTTCGATTTCGAGGTCGTCGGGGGTCAGGCCCTCAGGGTGCTCTTTGAGGATGCGTTGGATTTCCTGACCGAGACGGGAATTGGGGCCTAGCATGGACACTCCTCGCTTCATTCGCCGAGGTAAGTGCACTTCTAGCAAGTGGCTGACCTGGCTCTTCCCGACCGAGAAACTTTGTACAAAAGCGAACTTTAGACATCATATCAGTAGGTGCAAAAGCCGCTCCCGTTTGCACAGAAAGCGGCCTGTATGGTATAATGCCAACGAGCCTTACTTCCTGGGCATCGCAGGAAGTGGGCCTAAATTTGGGATCTCACAGAGCTGGCACTCTGTTGATCCCCTTTTTATTTGTGCTGAAGGGCGATTTGTACAATTCTGCCAGTATTATACAAGGCAATGCCTTTTATGGCAAGTCGTTTACTCCACTCGGGAATCGCGGAGCAACCGATAGCCTGCCGTTCTCCGAAGAGACCGAGAGGAGAGCCGCTAAATCGTAAAGGTCCTACCTCTCAGCTTTGAGACGATGCCGGAACACTTGGCAAAGACAACCGTGGCTTCCCCGTCTCCGTGCAAAAGTCCGGTCGTAGGGCCACCGAATAGCGGCCCCTGCCCCGCCCGAATCCCTCGTTATAGACCGGCTTGCGCCCGTTGCCAAAGTCAGCGCTCACATCCCAGGCCAGCTTCCCCCAACCCAGTCCCGCTCTAAATCGTCTCACCAACTCCAAGAAGCACCGATGCTCGTACAGCTCCCGGCAGCCGCTGCACTTGAGGAGCACCTGAGAGGTAGCCGGATAAAAGGCGCCGGTATTAGAAAAAGCTGCACATGACGTGAGCCATAACCCAGAAGAGCAACCAAGCTGCAGCCGGCAAAGGGGCACAACGAGAGGGGGTGCCTCTCAACGCCGGTGTTCGGAAAACACTGTTGGCGGTCAGGTCGCGAAGTGTGCGTCTCACCTGACCACTTATACCCTCTCTGGCCGGGGCGGCGACACCTATAGGGGTATCTGGTGGACTTGCCTTAGAAGGTATTGGATAGTATAATTGTAAAGACCCGGCTATGGCATCAAAGACCTTTGAACACGGTTGTAGAGGAACTCAGACTGAAGGGCTTCATAGCCATTCCCTCCCTTGATAGCGTAAAGCTGGAGTACTTTCCTGCTCAACAGGGAGGCCCTGGATGACCAACTGGACCATCGGAAAAGCAATCTGGGAGAAAATCAGAGCAAAGTGGCCTCTGAAACTAGCAGGCATTGCGCTGGTAGTATGGATATCAACCCTATATCTACACCGGTGGCCTTGGTTGACAGCTCTGTCTGCCTTGATCTTGGTCTCGCTGGGCATCGCCAGCGTCACCGGGCTGTCGTCGCAACGGCTTTGGAAAGTGTTGGTGGTTCTTGCCCTGGGCCTGTATTTTGGCTCTTTAAGCTATCAAGCTGAGGAACCGGCGAGAGAGGCCCGCTACCTGGCTTGGGCTACCCCTCAGTTATCAGACAACTCGGGGAGTCTGATCCTGGCCATTGCCTATCCCCGCATCATTCCCCTAGAAGCGCCGGACAAACCCGGCCGGCCTCTTTCTGTGTACCTGTGGCCACCTGTGCTGCCCGTCACATCTACGCTCACCGCCACCGCCATTCCGGGTAAGGCCGCTGCCGCCCCGGTGCTCACCGGGACGGTTTCGGCCTCAACGCCGACCCCCATCACTACCACCCAGACGCTTACACCGACGCAGGCCACCTCCTACACCGTGGCTTTCCTCCCTTACGACGATGGCTTGCTTTTCACCGATGAAGAAGGCGTGCCGGTGGCGCCGCGGGTGGTGGTGAGGCCGGGCCGGTCTCCAGACAAACCGGCCGTCCTCTACGTGCGTCGGGCGCCAATGGATATTGTGCCTGCATCCGTGCCCATTACAGTACAAGTCTACGGACCGGATGGGAAGCCACGAAAACTGCCCTTCTCGCTCAAAGTCCGCCTGGAGGATACCTATAACGCCTGGTGGCGGCATTTCTGGAATCTGGTACTGGGGCCGACAACACCGCTGTTGGCGTTAGCGGCGGCTCTGATTGGGTTTGGATGGCAATGGTGGCAAGAGGGGCAAAAGCGCAAACAAGCACAACTGGACGAGATCAGACAGGTTAAGATCTTGGTCGGCCAGGAAGAGCTGGCAAAGGCCGGACAGAAACTGGTTGAAGTCACCAGCAGGTACGGCAGAGAACCTGGCTTGCGCGGTGAACTGGAAGAAGCGCGAAAATGCGTGCACCTTGCCCAGATGGAGTTTATTTGTGAGGTTTTGGCCGCCACAAACCTGGATGAAGCCTACCGCCGGTGCGAGGACCTGAAAAAACTCAGGGAAGATGAAGGCTGGACAGATCCCGAGCTCATCACATCTCTGGAAGAGACAGAGGCAGCAATCACACGTCAGCCCCTTCGGTGGCCAGAACTGTGGCCGGACGAGATGCAGCGACGCGACAGCCCGGCAATCGCCGCCTGGCTGGAGGAAAGTGGCACCGATCTGGAATTCAACCCCTTTGGACCAGAGCGGGCTGAAGAGGACCCCTTGCTACCCCAACTGTTTGTGGAGCCTCCAGACTGGGAGCGGATGAAAGCACCGGAGCCCACAGTGGTATTTGGGGCCAACGGCAGCGGACGGACAGCCTCATGCCTCTTGCTGGCCCACACGTGTACGACAACGAGACTCGGCCTGGACCGCACCGGCGGACAGATTGACACTTTCCCCGTGCGTCTGGCTCTGTTCCCTGAAGGGAAGCTTGACCAGGCGGCGGAGACCTGTTGGCGCATGTTGACGCGGGCCCTGGCCCAGGATACCCTGAAGTTCCTGGCGCGGAATCCTCAGACCTTTGCCAAAACGCCTTTTGGCCAACAACGCGCTCTGGCCCGGCTGTTTGCCATGCATCGCCACTATCTGGGTGATCTGGTCAGATACCTGGGGGACGCTGCCCCGGACCTGGACCGGGCAGTTGCGAGCTATCTGGCCGACAACATTCGGCAGGCAGCGCAGGGCACACAGCCGCCGACACCGGCCGACGAGGCCGAAGTGGTGACTACCCTGGCAGAGGCCCGACTCCTTCCGTTTCAGCAATGCTATGTCCTGGTCGAGGTTCCCGACCGGGTATCCACTCAGCTCCCGCCTGAAGAGATCGCCCACCACCTGGGATCCCTGTTGCAGATGATGCGGCCTCTGGCAGCCCGGAAAGTGTATCTAAAGCTATTCATTCCAGTGGACGTGAAACCTTACCTGGGGCCCTTGCCATCCCAGGTCAACGAGGTTGAGCTTTCGTGGGAGCTGCCGGTTTTGCAAGAGATGCTGAAATGGCGTGTGCAACAAGCCGGTGCAGCGAGTTTCAGGGCCTTGTTCCGACGCCTGCCGAGGGAGATTGACCCGGAAGCACTTTTGGTTCAGGCAGCCCTCAAATCAAAGGGCCCGCCACGACGGTTGATCCAGTTGGGCCAGGAACTGTTGGCCGAACATATCCGCCGCACACCAGGCGATCCCAGATTGCATTGGGAGGCGTTGAAAGCCGTTTTGGAAAAGTCGGCACAGGGGGGTGCGTCATGAACCTCACAGGCAGCATCCCGGAGTATTCTACAGATCTGTTTGTCAACCGCGAGCAAGAGGCCAAGTTAGTGCTGGACAAAGCGACCGGCATGGCCAGAGGCGAGCTTGTGCGCTGGCGAACGATCGTGTTCTGGGGATATCGGGGGAGCGGGAAGACGTGGCTATTGCGGCACATAAATAGGTTGCTGGAGGGGATACCCGGCGTGAAGCCGTTGTACGTAGACCTTGCGCCGTATGGGGGTAGGCCGGTCGAGGAAGCGATGAGGAAGTTGCTTGCTCAGGTGGCCAGAACTATTTGGGGCTCAGGCTCCAATCAGGCTTCCCTGCACAGCCGCGCTGCCGATGTTCCACTCTCCATCCTCTCCTCCTGGCTAGCCGGCGACATTGCAGATGTGCTTCAAAAGCAAGTACTTGTGTTACTCCTGGACCACGTGTACGAAGCGGATTGGGAACTGCTGAAGCTCC
>JAOZOT010000727.1 GCA_029933115.1 Anaerolineae bacterium
CCGGTGCGGTCGTAGATTTTGGTGGTCTCGAACTCTTCCTGCTCGGTCTCAATGGCCTCCGGATCGGGCAGGTCTTTGGCGTAGTAGGCATAGACGCCGACCACTGCACCGATGCCCGACATTGTAACCAGGACGACGCTGAGGATGACCATCGTCACCGTACCGATGAGCAGACGCACCAGTAGGTTTCGTCCTCCGTTGTTGGCGCGGCGACGGCGGCGCCGCCGCCGAATCAATATCTTCTGACTGATGTTCATTTTACATCATCTCCTGCTCATCCTGGAAACAGGAAGTTATTTCCTAACTGTCAGCCTACCTTCCCGTAGGTTACGGTTGACGGCTTATGTGGGATTCAACATCCAATCGAGGCCCATTTCTGTGTCCAAAGAACGTCCAAACATGCAGGGGGTGGTAGTAACCTCCGAGATATGTTAGCAGAAAAGGGGAAAATGCGCAAGTTCAGTGCAAAGTCAAATTCTCTGTGCGACGAGGAAATGGGAGAGGCCGCAGGAACGCAGCAGGGGCGCTTTCTCAAAGGTGTAGGCTATCCCACGCACCAAGCGGGCCAGCGCTGGGCAGCGGGCGGCCAGGTTGTCAAAGCCGGGGTAGATGGTGCTGTGATGGAGGATGTGCACAGGGAGGCCGTGGAAGAGGCGGCGCAGGCTGCGGCCGGTGTAGACCCGAACGTGACCGGCCAACCTGTTCCGCAAGAGGTCGGGCAGATAGTTGATCAGAGGGACGTTGCCGAAGTGGTATTGGCCCCGCCAGAAGACGCCATGAGTCTCCCACGGCCAGAGGCGATTGGGGGCAAAGACGACGATGCGCCCTCCCACCTTTGTCACCCGATGGGCCTCGCACACGGCCCGGTGGTCGTCGTCCACATGCTCCAGAACCTCATGGAGCAGGACCACGTCGAAAGAGCCGTCAGCGAAGGGCAGTTTCTCGGCCAAGGCAGCCTGGATGTGAGGCAACTCTTGGCTGGCCTGGGCCACCTTCTCCAGGTCCACATCCACCCCGTAGACTTGGTCGCTGAAACGGCGGAAGGCCCGCACGTACATCCCCAGCCCACAGCCCACGTCCAGGATGCGGGCCCCTTCCAGCGGGGCGTGACGGTGGATCATCTCCAGCCGCCGTTCCTGCCCGGCCCGCCAGACGTAACTGGGGTGGCCAAGGGTGATGGCTTTGTCTGCAACCATTGGAATCACCCGCTTTTGTGTTACACACACCCCAGGTGTGTGGTTTTTCATGTCACAGCAATTGGTCACATTGTACTATACCCTGCACCCGATGTCAACAGAAGGGGCTCACATTTGCCCCGATTGGGGCTCTGTGCTATAATCATTAGAGATGGATCACAGAAAGTTTATGAGAGAAGCCATCGCCGAGGCGACCCTTGCTTTCCAGAAGGGGGACGTGCCGGTAGGGGCGGTGGCCGTGCGCGACGGCCAGATCATCGGGCGGGGGCACAATCGCAAGGAGGAGTTGAAGGACCCCACTGCTCACGCCGAGATGATTGCCCTGCGCGAGGCGGCGCGGACCCTGGGAGGCTGGCGGTTGATCGGGGTGACTCTCTATTGCACCATGGAACCCTGTCCCATGTGCGCCGGGGCCATGGTCCAGGCGCGGTTGC